>CADBPB010000041.1 GCA_902796525.1 uncultured Erysipelotrichaceae bacterium
ATCGCCGTGTAGTGGTACTGCTGCAACGCGCCTTCGGCACTGCTTCTGGCGGAATACTCTTCCGCACCTGCCCGGTTGATGTATCTGATTTCTCCATTCCTGAGATCCACGTAGGCAAAACCGACGTTCGATTCATCTTTTCCTACGCTGGTGACACCGGTATAGATATGCACATGGTCATCAAACTGCACATAGGCATAATCATCGGTAAATTCGACGACACCTTTGTTGGAGAAGTTGAACAAGCCGTTCTCATAGCGCTTGCTCTGCCGGAACTGTCTGTAGACCGTGCCGATCGGATAGACGTTGTCGACCCATCCCGGGATCTCTTCTTTGGCATAGTATGAAATCTTGCCATCCTGAGGATCGCAGATGTAGACGCCTTTCACATCGCTGGTCTTGGAAATGAAGGTCGTCGACATGACCGGCGTGACCCAGTAAGGCTTGCCTGCATCATCCAGTTCGAAACGGGTCTGGGCTTTGATCACGAACGGATCGTGGAAATACAGATGATGTCCGATATCTTTAAAGAAATAAGCGCTCTTGATGTATTGCAGACCTTCGGTCGTGACCAGCTTGGCTTCCCCGGAATTGCAATCGACGATGATGTAGCCCGGGGTCGATCCTGTTGCCAGATACTTGAAGAAGCCGCCGAAATCGATCGGGGTGACCCGATATAACCTGCCGTTATAAGAGATCTGTGTCCATTCGTCGCCGACCTGGTATTGGGAAACTTCCTGCGATCCCAGCGTACCGAAGACGCGGTCGCCGATCTGTCTGGCGGTATCTTTATCGATCAGCTGCACCTGTGTCGCATCGAATTCCGGAATCTCATCGAAAGAGATCTCTTTGATGACGGACTGTTTCTTATAGTTGTTCAAGCCGCCGGTATAAGGCCCGCCGATCAGGCAGGCAAGAAAAAACACGGCAACGATCAGGAAAGTGTGAACCAGCACCGGTTTCACTTTACCGGAATCGGCTGAAATCTTTCTGCTTGCGAAATACAGATGAAACGAGAAAACCAGAATAAACAGTTCCAGGACAAAAGCCAGGGAATGAAGATTGATCGGTACGCATGTCAGCAACTGGAAAAAGACGATGATCAGGATGATCCAGATGACGAATGCCAGTTTCGATATATTCAGTTTGATTTTTTTCTTCATAAAACACCTCCGGCGATCGTGATCGCCTGCGATTATTATTTTACACCTGTTTCTTATGAAACTCATTCCTGTTCTATTGATGTTTCGCTCTTTCACGTCTTAAGTATTTTCTTTCCTGTCGATGATATGATGGAATCAGAAAAAGATGTCGGAAGAAACGGAGGATCGTTGGCAATGGGGTTATTCGATAAACTCAAAAAGAACAAGGAAACAAAAGCGGCAGAAACGCCGGAAAAGAAAGAAGTCGAAGCCATCGGCTGGGATGCGATCGAGAAAGAATTCCTCAGGGTCTACCCCGGACAGAAGAACCCGAAGCATTACGGGACCCTCATCAAATGGATTCTGGGCGGCAAGGATCCTCTCGATGGCATCAGCATCTATGATGGCGGAGATTACTGGCATTTCGTTTCGTTTGGACTGACCGAGATCTACGAGAAAGAAACAGAAGATCCGAACATCAGCGGATACGGTTATGAACTGACGCTCAAGCTCAAGAAAGACGATTACGAAGATGAAGAAGCCGAGATCCGCAACATCTGCGGCATTCTCCAGATGATCGCCCGGCTGACTTTCACGAAAGGCGAGATCTTCCGACCGAATGAATTCATCTACACCGGACAGACCGTCGGGATCGATGCTGCACAGAAATCGAAACTGGCCGGTTTCATCACCATCAAAGATCCGACGGTAGAGACGATACAGACACCCAATGGCGAAGTACAGTTCCTGGAACTGGTCGGCATGACCGATGCCGAACTGAAGACATTATCCGACATCGCTTCTGTCATGGAAATCTATCGGAAACTCGGTTCCGATATCACCGATTACCATCGGGATTCGATCGTATAGAAATATCAATAAGGGGAATAAGGAAACAGCAACTGAAGCGCTTCTGAAAATTGTTTCATAACGTTTCAAAAAAACAAGACCTGCGGGTCTTTTTTTACAGGCTTTTCTATTGAAACCGGTAAAAAACCGCGATATTATTAGAAAGTAATTTTGTGTACGGCCGTACCAGAATAGCAACATTCCAACATTAAGCTAGAAGTGGAAGATGCTTTTAAAACCCTAGCAGAATACATCCGCAAAGGATGTTGTTTTTTTATTTCAGGAGGCGTACATATGGCAAAATTCATTTTTGTGACAGGTGGTGTCGTGTCTGGTTTAGGCAAGGGCATCACGGCAGCCTCATTGGGACGTTTATTGAAAGCCCGAGGCTTTAAAGTGGCTTCGCAGAAGCTCGATCCTTACATCAATATC
>CADBPB010000042.1 GCA_902796525.1 uncultured Erysipelotrichaceae bacterium
CTACGCCATGTCCGGTGCCATGCCGGTAATCCACGCCATGCGCCCACAGTTCCTGCCGGGCAACGATATCGATCTGTTTTCCGTTCAATCCCGACATGAATTTCAGTTCGCTCAGCGCCAGCATCGATTTAAGCACCAGAGTGAAATACTTCTTCACTTCCGCATCGACTTCGCCCAATGCGACCGTCCTGGTGATATCCGTCGTTCCTTCCAGATACTGGCCTCCCGTATCGAACAGCAGGATGCCATGATTGTCCAGCATCGCACATTTTCCTTCTTCAGGAAAATAGTGAGGGATAGCGGCATTTTCGTTATACGCCACGATGGATGCGAAGCTCAGATCCTTTGCTCCGACCTCCATACGCAGGCTGTTGATCTTTCTTGCACAGTCGCACTCGCTGACTGTCGACTTGTCGATGGAATCCAGCCACATCAGGAAACGCAGTTCCGCGATCCCGTCATAGATATGAGCCATGCGGATGTTTTCCTGTTCGATCGGATTCTTGATCGCTTTCATGTCTTCGATGATGGAACGGCGGTCATAGAATGTGTTGTTTCCTTCGGAGAGCGCAAGATAGCTTTCGTAATTAACCTTGTGTTCATCCAGAACGACCTTGCGTTTCTCGATGGTCTTCAGGAATTCGTAATAGGAGTCATAAGGTCGGATGATGATGCCGTCGGCATAAAGCTTCTCCAGAAGATCCGCATCGAAACGCTCCAGATCGCAGAACAGATACACATCTTCATCCTGCAGGACCATATAAGCCAGAAAGACCGGCGTATACGTGATATCATCGCCTCTTAGATTCAGCAGATATGCGATCGACTCCAGATTGTTCACGACATGGACCATATCTCTGAGGCAATGAGCGATCAGTTTCACTTTTCTCAGCCTTGAAAGACCGGCATAGCTGTTGTCTATCTCGTAGATCTTGCTGCGGGACAATGGCGCTCTGTTCTGAATCAGGGAGGAATACAGATCGATGCTGCGGATCTGATTGCCCTGCTTCAGCAGTTCTTTCGCAAAACGGATGCTTGTGCGTTTCCCATCCAGTCCTACGACAGCACCCGGATAGTTCGCTTTCAGGAAAGCCAGAGGTTCCAGAGCTCCTTCCATCCCCAGCTTGATGACTTTGATCCCGTATTTCAGGCACTGCTGATCGGCTTGCAGATAATAACGTCCATCCACAAAGATGTAGGTATCTTTCAGCGTCACCAGCAAGGTCGCCAAAGAACCGGTAAAACCGGAAAACCATGCTACGGTCTTGAAGTATTCCGGTACGTATTCGGATAGATGATAGTCAGAAGTATTCAAATAGTAGACATCGATATTCTGTTGTCTCATCTGCGTTTTCAGCGCATTTAATCTTTCTCTTATCATGTCTTTATATTATCATTTATCGGACTGATATAGTATAATAATAAATTGATGAAGAAAGAACAGGAACTTAACAGACACGAGGAACGATCCCTCAATGCCGTAAGACGCAGAGCTTTAAGTCATACCCATAAGCAGATAGAACTATCCGATCATGCGGAAGTGAAGAAGCAGGACATATTTCATGCAGAGAAACCTGTGGAGGTGGAAAAAAAGGCTAAGACTTCCGTCTTTGGGGGTCTGGCGAGGTTCCGTGATGAAATATCCGCTAAATTCCAGAATATAAAGACGGAAAAGGAACGCAAGAAGCGGAAGAAAGAAGAAGAAAAATCGCTTGCTTTAGAAGCGGCAACGGAAAACCGCGACGTTTTGAAGGAAATCGAATCCTTCATCCCTCATACGGAAACAGCGCCTGAAACCGTCATTCCGAGCGTAACGGAAGACCTTCAGGAAGAGATAAAAAAAGAAAAGAAGCCAAAGAAACAGAGAGTCAGAAAAGAAAAGGAACCTCGCCCGAAGGCCAGGACCCTCACTTTTGTCATGGCCATCCTGATGTGCATCGTGCTGTTCCTGGGCGTCTGTGGCGTGGGCGGCGCGGCCTATTTTGCCTCCAAACTGCTGGAAGGCAAACCGGAACTGCATGTCGACGACCTGGTGGCTCCGGATTCCACGACCGTCTATGATTCCGAAGGCAACATCATCATGGAACTGGGCATGTATCTGAGAGAAAACATCTCGTATGAAGAAATGCCTAACAGCCTGATCGATGCCTTCCTGTCGATCGAGGACTCCCGTTTCTTCGAACACCCCGGTTTCGATATCCCGCGTTTCACCAAAGCGGCACTGGCCAATATCCGTACCCGCGACTTCTCGCAAGGCGGTTCGACCATCACAATGCAGCTGATCAAGAATACCTACTATTCGATCGATGCGGATGACGAGTCCACGATCGCGGCGCGTGAAGGCATGTCGGGCATCAAGCGTAAGATGCAGGAGATCTGGCTGGCGCTGGAACTGGAACTGAAGACCGATACCCGGAAGCAGGATATCATGGCCATGTACATCAACAAGGTCAACTACGGAGACAATATCCGTGGCGTGCAGAAAGCGGCGCAGTATTATTTCGGCAAGGATGCGAAGAATCTGACTTTGACCGAATCCGCCTTCCTGGCCGGTCTGATCAATTCTCCGAATACCTACAACCCTTACAATGATTTATATAAGAACGATAACTACTATCTTGATCCGGACAGCGAATATCTGAAAGCCGGAACGGAACGCCGCAACGAGGTGCTGGATCTTATGGTCTATCACGGCTATATTTCGGAAGCGGAAGCCGATCTGGCAAAATCCGTACGTATCGAAGATCTTCTGGCAGGTCAGGATGTCCGTTTCTCGGAAATGAACGAGAAATACCAGTCTTATATCGATGCAGTCATCGATGAAGTCGAAGAAACGACCGGAGAGAGTCCATACAGCGTCGGCATGAGGATCTTTACCAATATGAATCCGTACATGCAGGAATATGTCTATGACCTGCAGAACGAGGAAGAATACACGACGATCAAGTTCCCGAACGAACTGTGCCAGAGCGCCATCGTTGTCATGGACAATCAGAACGGTTCGATCGAAGCGCTGGGCGGAGGCCGTGGCGAAACGGACAGCGCCAGACAGTTCAACCGCGCGACCAGCGCCTACCTGAATCCGGGTTCTTCCATGAAACCGGTCATCGACTATGCGTTATGTATCGACTGGCTGGGCTATGCGACCTCGCATACCTTTACCGATATGCCTTACTACCTGTATGACGGCAATGTCCTGATTTCCAACTATGACCATGAGTACCATGGAGATATGCTGATGACGGAAGCGCTGGGCAGATCGCAGAATACGCCTGCCGTACAGGCGCTGGCGGCGGTCGTTGAAGAATACGGCGAAGAAAAGGTCGTCGATTATCTGAATTCGATCGGTTTCAAATTCGATTATGAAGATTTCGATCTGCAGTTTGCGATTGGCGGCAACCGCTGTCTGGTTACGCCTCTGCAGCTGGCAGGCGCACATGCGATGTTCATCAATGGCGGACGCTATATCCGTCCTCATACGGTCAACTACATCGAATACAACGATGGCAGACCGAATTTCGTTGCGGATACGCAAGGAAAGCAGATGATCTCTGATGCGACGGCCTGGATGGTCGCCTATCTGGAAGAATACAACATGTCAGGTAATTTCTCTTCTCTGATGTGGTACTGCAAAAAGTATCTAGATTATCCGCTCTATGGCAAGACCGGCACGACCGACTGGGGCGATTCCGGCGTTGAATTCGGCATCCCTGTCAGTTCCACCAAAGACAGCTGGCTCGTCATGCAGACAAACAAATATACGATCTCCTGCTGGACCGGCTACGATGAACTTGCGCCGGGAGCTTATTTTACCAGCCGGGAGTATCAGGATAATACCAAGAGCAAGATCGTCACCAAGATCCTGGAACAGCTGGAAACGCATCACAGCGGCGAATACGATCCGTATGTGCCTCTGGAAATGCCGGATTCCGTCGTCAAGATCACGCATGTGAAAGGCGCTTATCCATACGCAGCAGGTTCCGGCGAAAGCGGCAGCGTTACAGGTTACATCAGCGCCAAAGCCCTCGAGGAACATCCTCTGGGTTCCGTTTCGGAAGCTTATGAGTACTCGCGTAAGAATACGAAATATGTCCACGGCGGTATCGCCAATATCGGCGGCGCCTTCGACGGTTCGACCGTTTCCGTCTGGTTCGGTACAGGCTCCGGTGAAAGCGGCATGTGCTCCGGCGTCTGCGACTTATCCGCAACCAATCTCTATGGCGAAACGACCTATGCTTCCGGCGTCGTCTGGTTCCCGCATTGGAATACGATCTATACCGGAACCGCAGAACCGCCATTCATGTTCTCGGTCAAAGTCGACAGCGGCGAAGTCATCGGCGGAGCGACCGATGATCTGGGCTTCTCGATCGGCGTTCCGGAATCTTCGAAAGTGACTGCCTGCGTCTGGCCAAGCACA
The DNA here is from genome assembly GCA_902796525.1 of uncultured Erysipelotrichaceae bacterium. Classification (GTDB taxonomy): domain Bacteria; phylum Bacillota_I; class Bacilli_A; order Erysipelotrichales; family Erysipelotrichaceae; genus Colivicinus. The sequence continues at coordinate 4,418 of CADBPB010000042.1, forward strand.
TCCCAGTCGCAAGCCTGCATCACGCTGGCGGCAGGGCAGGATACAGGGATAACTGAATAAGCCATAATAAAAGATCATGTTTCAGCATTCAGCGATACATGATCTTTTTTAGTCTTCGCTTTTCTTCCGGCAGACGATATTGATCGGGACTCCTTCGAATCCGAAGGCCTCCCTCAGCTTGTTTTCGATGTAACGTTCGTAGGAGAAATGCATCAGTTTCGGATCATTCACAAACAGCACGATCGTACATGGCGAACTGGATACCTGGGAAGCGTAGTAGATCTTCAGACGCTTGCCATTGTGCGGCTTGGCCGGATTGTCCAGCTGGGCATCCAGGATCACCTCGTTCAGGACATTTGTCTTGATCCTGAGATTGAGATTCTCATAGACAAGATCGATCAAGGGAAGCAGGGTATCGATGCGTTTGCTGTCTTTCGCAGATACGAAGGCGATCGGCGCATAGTCAAGATACAGGAACTGTTTCCGTATCTCCTTGGTGATATAGACCATGGTCTTGTCATCCTTATCTACCAGATCCCACTTGTTGTAGACGATGATGACGCCTTTTTTCGCTTCATGCGCCAGGCCTGCCACATGTTTGTCCTGCTCGATGATTCCCGTCGAAGCATCCAGTACTACCAGAGCCAGATCGCAACGCTCGATCGCGTTCTTGGCACGCAAGACGGAATACTTCTCGATATTCTCATAGACCTTGCCTCTTTTCCGTATGCCTGCGGTATCCACGACCACATAATCCTTGTCATTGACCCGGAATACGGTATCGATCGCGTCTCTGGTCGTTCCTTCGATATCGGAGACGATGACTCTGTCCTGCTTCAGGAACGCATTGGTCAAAGATGACTTCCCGACATTCGGACGGCCGATGATCGCAAAACGGATCATCCCTTCATGGCTTTCGATCTGCTGCTCCGGCATGACTTCGGTAACCTTGTCCAGAAGGTCGCCGATTCCAATTCCGTGGACTCCGGAAACGGCGATCGGTTCCCCGATCCCGAGATTATAGTATTCATAGATATTATCGATCAGCGATATGTCATCGATCTTGTTTACGGCGAGAATGACCGGCTTGTTCGATTTTCTTAACAGTCTGGCGATATATTCGTCATCCGAAGACAAGCCGCTTCGGCCATCCACGATAAAAATGATGACATCCGCTTCTTCGACGGCGATCTCCACTTGGGCATTGATCTCCTTCTGAAACGGTACATCCTCGATCTGAAAACCGCCTGTATCGATCAGACGGTAGGTTTTGGACAGCCATTCGCAATCCCCGTAGATCCTGTCTCTGGTCACGCCCGGGCTATCCTCGACGATCGCCACACGTTCCGACAGCATCCTATTAAAAACTGTCGACTTACCGACATTGGGTCTCCCAACGATTGCGACAGTTCCATCTATCATTTCTTATTCTCCTAATACTTCGTTAACCAGTTCCATTGCCTTGTCGACGACTTCTTCGATACTCATATCTGATGTATCGATCTCGATCGCATCTTCCGCTTTGGTCAATGGCGAGAATTCCCGATGCATATCCTGATAATCCCGTTTGATGATATCCTCCAGGATCGTCTGATAATCCGCATCAAGGCCCTTCTCTTCGTTCTGTTTCACTCTTCGTAAGGCGCGAGCTTCCGGCGTCGCGGTCATGTAGATCTTGACCGGGGCATCCTTCAGGACTACCGTCCCGATATCCCGGCCATCCAGGATATAGCCTCCGCCTGCGCAGATCTTCTGCTGCATCGTCACCATGGCTTCACGGCATTTCTGCAGTTTCGATACCTCGGATGCGCCCATGGAAATTTCGTTGGCTCGGATCGCTTCACTGATATCCTCGCCATCCAGGATCACATCCCCATCGGTATCCATGACCAGTTCCATCTCATCGATCATCGAAACGATTGCTTCTTCATCGTCAAGAGGGATCTCCTTCTTCAATGCATTATAGGCGACAGCCCGATACATGGCTCCCGTATCCAGATGGATATAGCCAAGCCGTTCTGCCGGCAGGTCAGCAATCGTTGACTTTCCAGCGGCACTCGGACCATCGATCGCGATATTGATCGGCATCAGATGATTCCTTTCGTCTTCAGGATATAGAAGATGATCAGGCCTAATACCGCCAGCAGTATGATGATCAGAATGACCAGAATGATATTCAGGATCGTATTGGAGCCTTCTTCATCATCCTCGATCAGGTCTTCATCATCGGTCGCGGAAACGATGAACGGGATCGTTCCGGTCGGAGCTTCCTTGGTCGGACGCGGTTCGAGATCGATCTCATCGATATTCTTGATTTCTACGATATCTTCTGCTTTTTCTTCTTCCAGCGTTTTCGCCAGAACAGGATGTTCATTGATGACTGGCTCCGGCTGTCTGATTTCTTCTTGGATAGGTTTTGTCGGGGCGGTATCGATCATTTCGTCCATGATCTTGCTGATTTCCATAGAAACGGTATTCGAATACGTTTCATCTTCTTTTACCGTCGTCTCTGGATAGACCGGACGTTCCGCATGGCGGATCTCGTCAACGATCTCATTGGTGATCTGACCGATATTCTGTTCGCCGGAGGCTTTGATGTGCTGATCCACTTCATCGATGACTTCGCTGATCAGCGAATTAGGCGCAGCAGTCTGAACGTTTTCGACAGGTTCGGTCCTGACCGGATCCGGTGTCGGCTGGTAGACAGGCTGAACAGAAGGCGTTTCGACCGGCTGCGGCTTGACTTCCGGCTGGGCAGGTTCGATCGAAGGATTATGGTAGTAACCCATGAACGGGCTTTCCGGTTTTTCTTCCAGTTCGGCGATTTCTTTCTGAATCTGGGCCGTCTGCGGCGTTTCCTGTCTGACAGGTTCGTTGACGACCGGAGCGGTATGATAGAGATCGCTCAGGGAAACATCATCGATGATTTCGCTGATCTTGTTCTCAAAACTGCTGTCGATCATCGGCTGCGGCTTGACTTCCGGCTGCACAGCAACAGGTTCAGGCCTTACCGTCACAGGTTCCGGATTGACCGCGACCGGTTCGGGTTTTACCGTTACAGGTTCAGGTGTCTGTTCGATCGCCTGCTTGTTCTTGCTGATGAAAGAATCAACCAGATCATCGACAGACATCAGATCGGGATAATCGACCCATGTGACATCATCGCTGCTTGAAGCAGGTTTTCTTGCCTCTGAACGGGCCGTTATGTCATCCAGTCTGTTCTGATATGTTGATAAGTCTTTGGTTGATAACGATGGTTCTGAATCGTTCGCGAGATTTTCTCTTAATGTCGCATATTTTTGTGTTCTTGTTAATTTAGCCATAACAAAACCTCCAAATGTGATACTCAAAGATTATATCATATTATCTTAATATTGTTAATAAAGAAAGCGTTTCCTTTTACTGCTGCCTCAGCAGCGGGGAAACGTGTTTGTAGATCATGAACGTGACGATATCGACGATCAGCGCTTTGATCAGATTGAACGGCAAAACGCAGCAGAGAACGAAGCTGAACTTGTCGTGGATGACTGGAAAAATGGCGTTTCCCATGCCAACGATGGTCTCCAAAGGCAGATGGAACCAGCTTACGTAGAACGGAATGATGAACAGATAGTTGGCAGCCGTTCCGACGATGGCCATGCACAGCGATCCGATCAGCATCGCCAGAATGGCGCCTTTCTTTGTCCGGTTTTTCTGATAGATGAGGGCCGCACTGACGCAGTAGACCGTCGAGATCACGAAAGCCGCAAGTTCACCGACAAATGCCGTAGAGGTCGGTTTCAGCAGCATTTTAACGAGGATCTTGATGACCTGGATCAGGAATGCCGGGACCGGTCCCAAAGCGAACGCTCCGATCAGGCAGGGAAGATCCGACAGATCCAGCTTATAGAAGGTCGGGGCAATGGCGATCGGAAAATCAAACAGCATCAGGATCGCTCCCAGGACGCCCAGAATCGCAATCGTTGCGATAGTTCTTACACTTAAACTCTTTCTCAAAATAAAAAAACCTCTCTTTCATCCTGACTGTACAGTCGCCACTTGAATCGCACAAGTTCTGCTTCAGCTCGCGGGGTATACCGCCGATCAGGGAATTTCACCCTGCCCTGATGTTTCTATGTAAAATTATAACAGATAGCATCTTAGAATCAATCGATAAGCTATAATAGAGATATGATCAACAAACTTCAGAATGCCATTCAAGAGGCCAACAAGATCGTTTTCTTTACCGGAGCAGGCATGTCTACCGCTTCGGGGATCCCGGACTTCCGTTCCGCGACCGGTCTGTATAAGAATATCTACCGTGCCGAAGAGATGCTTTCGCATCATTTCTTCGTACAGGATCCGGAAGAATTCTATGAGTTCTACAAGACGAAGATGCTGTATCCCGATGCAAAGCCGAATTATGTCCACGAATTCATCGCCAGACTTCAGGACACGAAAGACGTCACGGTCGTCACTCAGAATATCGACGGACTGCACCAGATGGCCGGAAGCAGGAAGGTCTGCGAACTGCATGGTTCCGTGCTGAGAAACAACTGTACGAAATGCGGAAAGTTCTTCGACCTGGACTACATCGTCCGTTCCGAAGGCGTACCTTACTGCGACGAATGCCACGGCATCATCAAACCAGATGTGGTCCTTTATGAAGAATCGCTGGATGACAAGGTCATCACCGAAGCGATCCGGGCGATTTCAAAAGCGGAACTGCTGGTCGTATGCGGAACCTCCCTGGTCGTCTATCCGGCAGCCGGATTCATCAATTACTTCAATGGCGATACCCTGGCGATCGTCAACCGGGATGCGACATCCTACGACCGCAACTGCGATATCGTCATACATGACGATCTGGTCGAAACCTTCAAGCAAATCAAAATATAGGATCTCATGCGAGATCCTTTTTTTATCTGATGAAATTCGTAACGTTTCCTTTTTCTATGACAGGCTCATCGAGTTTGTCTTTGACCATCTCGCGCATCCTGAGATAGTAAGCCATATTGCGGCCGAGATTGCGCAACGTCTGCATTCCCTCTTCATCTTTCATGACATCCTCCGGCGTGAAGCCATGCGTATCATTCCAGTAGGTCGAAGTGATGATCGTCATTCCGCTGATCGAAAAGAACTTGCTGATGGTGTCATTGCTGGTGAGATTGCCTGCACGGCGGGAATTTGCGATACTGGCGGCCGCCTTGAGATTTA
>CADBPB010000043.1 GCA_902796525.1 uncultured Erysipelotrichaceae bacterium
CTTGGAAAAGAATTCCGGCAGATCGGTTTTTGTCGCATCCAGCAGTTCGACCTTTTCCGGCAGTTCCGGCTTCAGACCGTTGTTGGATAAAGGATTATACAGATAGTATTTCATGATTCCTCCTGTTTATTTCATCATCAGCCCGAGAACGATCAGCAGTTCGCCGATCGAGTATGTCAGCATGACGATAAAGTGCGTTTTTAAAGATCCGTTCTTCTTGAAACGGACAAAGAACAGCGACGTATCGGATACAAAGAACAGAGCAGCCCCGATGACGGTGATGATCCCCGCAAGATCGGGACAGCTCAGGAAACGGAAGATCGCGAAGCAGTTCATCGTTCCGTTGATCAGCAGATACAGGTACATCGGATAGAACAGGGCTTTCGGCAGATACGGCCGCAGCTGATGGAAAATGACGTTCACCAGCACCGCAAAAAACAACGCCAATGCGCCTATGATGAACGGGGAAATCGCTTTGAAATCGACATCCTTCAGGTAGCTCAGAACGAAGAAAAAGTGTGAGACCATGAAAGAGATGCCGCCTGCGGTAAACCACTTGTTTCCTTCAGGGATCAGCAAAACGTCTCCGATCCATGAGAACAGCAGCGCCAGCAGGACGACAGGCCGCACCTGGTCCGCACCGAAACCGTAGTATCCCATCAGCGATAACAGAATGAACGGCTTGGTGATGTTACGCAGCTTCCTGATCCGATGAAACGAAGCATACAGATGAATGGATGTGAAAACGATAAATATTATGAGTGATAAATGTTTCATGCTATCTTTATCTTATCACAAAGAAAGACCCTTGCATGAGGGTCTTCCTGATTCTATCTGTGTTGGAAAACAAACGGTTCATCGATGAAGGTCAGACCGAGATCTTCCAGTTCCTTCTTCGCATCAAGGACGGACTGCAGATCCAGCAGCTGTCTCGGATCATGCGCATCGATGCCGTAGATACATCTGAGCGGGTATTCGGCAGCGATCTTCCAGAACTCCTTGTGCGGATACCAGTACTGCATGGTTCCGTTCGGGAAGGACTGTCTGCCGCGTTGGACGCCATGGACGTTGATTTCCACCGGCGTATCGGTTTCCGCCGCCTTTTCCAGGATCATCCTGGCGACTTTCTTGCAGGTCCTATCGAACGAATCCTGGCGGAAGACATAGACATCCGGGTGGGCAAGATAAGTGTATAATCCGGTCTCCAGGCCTTGACAGATTTTTTCCGCATACTGCATCAGCTGTTCCTTGGTATTGAAACGGAAGAAAGTTCCCTCTCCGTTCGGACGGACCGAATGCTGACCGAGGATCAGATATTCCACTTTCTCTAAAAGTTCCAGCTTCTGTTCGTGACATTCGGGATAATATTCCGTTTCCAGACCGATATGGATCTCGATCTGATCCTTGTATTTCTCTTTCAAAGCCGTCAGGCTGTCGATATATTCATCCAGCTGTTCCCACGCCATGCGCGACTTTGGCAGAGGCATGCCCTTGTATGGAGCGTGATCGGAAAAACCCAGGATCCTGTATCCTGCCTGAATCGCCGCCTGGATATATTCTTCATCCGTTCCCACCGCATGACCGCAGCGGATCGTATGCGTGTGATAGTTGAAATCCTGTATCATACCCTCCTAAGGATACACTTTTTCCATCATTCTCGCAATTCCCGGGCGAAGCATTATATTAACGTTAAGAAAGGCGGATATTATGTTCTCACGCCGCCGGTCTTCCTGCCTTTACGCATTAAAAAACATCGGAATCCCGATGTCTAGACCAGCCAGAGAACGACCAGGGCAACCCCCAGGATGTAATGCGGGATACAGGTCCCCCAGATGGAATTCTGCCGGATATACAGCAGTCCCAGCACTCCTAGCAGGGCTGCGGCTCCGATCATATAGTGAAGCCCCACATGGATATGGATCGCTCCAAAGAACAGCGACGACATGACCAGCGCCATGGCTTCGGAATACTTGCCCGGGATGACCCGTCTCAGGCTTTCGTGTACGACGCCTCTGGCCACGAATTCCTGCCATACCACACTGATGACATAGGTGAATTCCCAGATCGTCAGACGCTCGAAATCAAAGAACGGCCGATCTGCCGGGAAATAGGACGGATTTACTTTCAGCAGGATCAGTTTCACGATCACCAGCAAGCCGATGCCGGCAGCCGTAACAAGCGTTCCAACCAGCAGGTTATGTCCGAGACGGTCGGTACTGAGACCTACATCCTTTAATGTCAGAGAAGAGAAATGATGGTGCACCAGAAACATGATTCCCGAGATCCCCAGCAGGATGTTGGTCATCGTATTCACATGCAACGGCTGTCCCAGATAGATCCACAAGCCATACAGGAAGACCCATGCGCATACGCCTGCCAGCAGGACGATGAATGAAACAGCGGAATCATGATACTTCGCGGCATACAGCTCTTCGGCGGTGATGTCGCTGAATTCGATCGTGACGCCTTCGCTGTTTTTTGTTTCCTCGTCATAGATGAAAGAAGAATTGACTCTCAGCTTGAGGACGGTCCCGTCTTTCTTCGTATAAGATACCTTCCCCTCCTGCGTCGTTTCTTTGTCTTCGATGGCCTGCAGCAGCATCTGATGGAAATCATCATTATTCTGTGAATCATCCATCATCAGCGAAGCATACTTTCTGCCGTCCACATTCTCTTCGATTCCCAGGATCTTATAGAAACGGGGATTGGTAAAAAGGATGTTTCCCGCATGATCGACCGCGATGATCCCGTCGTTGACATCCCTAAGGATCCTTGAAGTCAGTTTCTTGTGATCAGATCTCATATCTGTTTTCCTATCCATACGTCATCATTATATCCCACGCAATATTCAAGACAAAAAGAAAATGTCCGTCTCGATTCTCCTGAACCGTGGCGGACACATTCATTATATACCGGAATCTATTTGTGAGTCACGCCTTCCTTATAGATCGTGAGCCAGTCATCTCTCATCGAGATCGGTATCCAGTCGAATTCGTCGCAGAGCGCAAACATCTTGTCTGCTTTGGACTGGCTGCCGTTTTCCCTCACTTCATCATCGCAGCACAGCATGAATGCCAGGCTGCGGTAAGGATTGCCGGAAGTGACGAACTCCGCCATGCTGGAGTCTCCGGTGCTGTTGCCGAACGATAGGACAGGCTGCTGGCCGATCTCCTGCATGATGACGGAGACCTTGTTCATCTTCAGGTTCTTAATGATGAAATCGCCACCAAGGACCAGTTCGTCATTCTCGTCAAAGACATAATTTAGACCGTCCTTGCCTTCCTGATGATCGCTGACGATAGTCTCGTCGGAACCGATGATCTGGCTGTTTGGAACATCGATCGTGCCTTTGACGATGCCGCGCACGATCAGACGGTCCGTACCGCTGACGATGTAGATCTTGAAGCCGTTGTCCTGCAGAAGATCCACGACTTCCAGCATCGGCACATAGAAGGCTTCGCCCAGCGTCATATTGTTGTAGCTGTACATCTCGCGCTTGCGGAAGTTTTCGACATACTCCTCGAATTCTTCCAGACTCAGACCGGAGAAGGAAGAAGCGACGCCCCTTCCGTGATCCACTTCCAGACCCTCGGCATTCTCGCCGGTTTCGATGAGATGCTGTATCTTGGCAGCGGTCTCTTTCTCGAAATCGGATGCCTTATCCTTGTAATCGGGATCTTCCGTGACCCGATAGAGGAACAGCTGGTAATCGAAATAGGTTGGATCGGTCTCGCAGTAGAGCGTTCCATCCAGATCGAAGACCGCGATACGATCCTCTTCCGGAATGAAGTACTCGTTCGAGGGATCCGTGATCTCGGAGATGTAATTCAAGAGTTTGATCCTTGCTTCGGCATCTTCCTGCCAGGAAGCAAGCGGCGCTGTTTCCACATCCGCCGGTTCGACGATGACCTCGTCGTCAGGCCTGCCGACCGGTTTTGTCTTGTCATAATACAGATAGCTCACCAGAGCCAGCAGCACCAGGCTGACGATCGCCAGCCCTTTCCAGAATCCTACGTTTTGTTTCTGTTCCATGTTTTACCTCCCATCTGCTTATATTACAGGAACGAAGATCCCCCTGTCACGATCCAGCACGCCAGCATCGCCGCGACCAGAGCGCCAACATAGACTTTGCCGGTCTTGCGGTAGCAGTAGGTGCATAGGATCGAGAAGAACAGTACCTGCGGTACAAAGAGGATCAGGATGGACATGAACGGTCCGCCGAAGGTCGAGCCGAAGCATACATCCGCACCCGGACCGATGTCCAGGAAGAACGGGATGTATTCCAGCAGCACGATCAGCATCACGCCGCCTGCCATCAGAACGAAATTATGCAGCCATGTCGCCAGGAAGCCGAAGAAGCCTTTGCGATACGTGGCTTTGATACGCATATCCCGCATGATCTTCGCGTTGTTCAAGAAATAGAAGATCAGGAAGACCGGCAGGTAGACTGCGAACTGTTTCAGACGCAGCAGGTTGAACGGCCTGAAGAACGGCCAGATGAAACGCAGATCCAGATCGAAGACCAGCGTATAGACATAATTCACTCCATATACGAAGCCGACCATCAGCAGCGCCAGGATCAGCGAACCGATAAAAGCCGGGAAATCGAGTTTTTCATTCGATATATGATTCTTCTTGTTTCTGAAGTAACGGATGACATTGCTGATAAGCATGATCAGGATCAGCAGCGCATACCAGCCCAGGAAGCCGTTGCCTACCGTCATGCGGAAGATGTTTTCCGGCAGCGGCAGCAATGCATGTCCCAGCTGGGTCATGAACGGGAAGGACAGTCCTGACAGCAGGATCGTGAGAAGTCCTCCCTTGAATCTTGCCGAGCCGCTCATCATGCTTTCCTGCGAAGGAAGTTCGCGTTCCACATCCGAGAACAGATAGAACTGCAGCAGGAAGTTCATGAACGCCAGCATCGCAAACAGCACTCCCAGCATCGCTCCTAATACGAGATACTCCTTGTTCTTGGCATTGATCTGATCATAAGCGACAGGCACTGGCAGTTTCAGTGCGTTATCGAACCACTCCAGAGCGACCTTCAGTCCATTCGGGTCATGGGTGGTCAGACGGTGGTTCGTATTCAGCAGTTCCATTCTTCTGGCGCTGCCGTCTTCGAAGGAACCGAACGTCTTGTTCCAGGCCGCCTGGTCTGCCGTCGTTCCCAGGAACTTGTAACGCAGCGGCGTTTTCAGCAGATCATCGGTCACATTCAGTTTATAATCGCGGAAATAGGAAAATTCATCATATTTCGCCTGCAGCAGCAAGACGTTGTTGAAATGGATCTCCTTGCTGTTATAGACGTCCTCGGTAAACAGTTCGCCGCACTGCAGGACGATGGCTTTCGGAGCGATCGCCGTGTTCGCAAAATCCGCCGCCACGCTCCAGCTCGACCAGGTGCCCATGGAGTGTCCGGAGACCGCCATCCTTGAGCTATCCACATAATCCATCTTGGACAGCAGTTCATAGGCGGTCGAACCGCCGCAGGAAGAGTCCGTTATCACGTTGCCGTCGTTGTCCTGAGAATAATATGGGTTGAAGAACGACAGGTTCGAGAAATTCATCAGCACCCGGTAACGCACCGTTCCTTTGATATCCGTAAAGGTCCCTTCCTGTACGGAATCATTGCCGTAGTTAACGGAAACCTTGTGATTCACATAGCCTCTCTCGACCAGACCGATCGTCGAAGATCCGTGTCCGTATTCATCCAGACACATGACCACGGCGCCTCTTCTGGCAAGCTCGATCGCATATGCCGCACAGGTCTCATGGTCGTTCTGGTAGCCATGCAGCAGCAATACCGCCGGAGCCTTGTTGCTGGCGGAAGCGCCGACCGGCTTATAGAGCTTATAAGTCAGCTTCCCCTCCGGAAGATTGATCGTTCCATCGATCAGTTCCACGTTGCCTTCGTCCTTCTGTATCTTGTCCGCAAAATACATCGCTGTCGTCGATGCGGCAAGCAGCAGGAGCGTCAGGATCAGATATAATGCTTTTTTCATGATTCAGCCCTCGCTATCGTACTGATTTTCTTACTATTATTATGACACAATTCACCGGTCTCCTTAGGCTTATTTATGAGGAAACACCGGAAAGAAAAAGCCTGTCCGATCCGACAGGCTCTTGTATCACTGTTCTATAAACTGTTTAAAAATTCGGGATGCTGTCGATGACCCACTTGCCGTCTTTATAGACAAAGACATTGTCCAGCACAAGCGAACCTGTCGCCGCTCCATTGAAATCGACTTTCTCATACGTCACGCGCAGAACGATCTTCGTGTCATTCTGCCGGATGACTTCTCTGCCGGTCTCATTTCCTACCGTCTGATCCATCTGTCCGTCCGCCACCGCGACATAGAGCTGGCCGTCCTTTTCATAAAGCTGATGC
>CADBPB010000044.1 GCA_902796525.1 uncultured Erysipelotrichaceae bacterium
AACCAGCCGTTTTTATCAGCTGAAGTATAGAAAGTCGGTTCATGAACCACGATCAGGTTGGCATGCAGTTCGATCGCCTTCCGGATGACGTCGATAGTCGGCGTCAGCGCCGTGACGATGCCCGTGCATTCCGCTTCGGGATCGCCGCATTTGTAGGAATCGCAGCCGTCGTAGCTATCCGGAAAACGGGGGTGGTAGTCAAGGATCCTGTCGATCACTTCTTTGATTTTCATCGTCATACCTCGCAAGTAAAGCCAAAGGCCGGCTGACCTTCGGAATTATATAAGACCGCCACGCAGTAATTGCTGTAGCAGTAAGAAATATGTATCTTCTCCGAGAAGGAGCCTTTCAGGATCAGCTTATCTTTCTCTGTTTCATATTCATAGCCGATGGCCCGATCCCCTTCATCCAGGAAGAGAGATTCTTTCAGATCGCCTTCCGTTTTCAAGCCGTCGGCACAGTTGTTGAAACGGAGCACGATCCTGTGGTCTTCTCTTCTCGCTTCCAGGAAACGCGGACAGTCCGCCGTCGCAGAGTCATCGCCATAGCTGTGTTTCATAACGATACGGCCCAGACGTTCGCCGACGATCCTCTTGTGACGCGGATGGATGTTGTATTCTTCTCCGGCATCCAGGATGCAGATCTCGTAGACATCCGGCAGGGCTTTGGAAGCGGCATACTGTTTCTCGCGCATGATGTGGTAGCGCTTGGCCGCCGTGATGCCGATCCCCCGGAAGGGAGCCAGTTCTATCTGATAGAACGGCAGCTCTTCGTTCCACAGTTTGCGCCAGCTTCTGATCAAAGCGATCATACTTTCATCGTAATAGTCGATCCGTTCCCTGGCGTCGTCATCTTCCCCCTGGTACCAGAGGAATCCCCTGATCGCATACGGAGCGACTTTCTTCAGCATGTTTTCATACAACGCGGAATACTTCACCGCCGATAACGGCGAGATCGTATAGGCGTTCCACACGCTTGGATCCGGTTTCGGCATGCTTCCCATATTCTTGAAGAATTCGCTCATATCCTCGCCCATCATGAAACGGTCGTTGAATTCCTGCATCTCTTTGGTCGGAAGAGGCAGAGGCTTCATAGCGCTCTCATAGTATTTCCGCAGATCGATCTGTTTCAGGCTCTCTTCGTATTCTTCGAAGATCGGTCTGAGTTTCTCATTCGCTTCCAGATCTTCCAGAGCGGTCCAGGCTGCCGCAGGCGTTCCGCCCCAGTTGCAGCTGATGATACCGACCGGCACATCCAGTTTTTCACGCAGGATCTTGCCCATATAAGCTCCTACCGCACTGAACATGATCCGTTCTTCTTCGCTCTTCCAGCATCTCCAGAAGCCATGCTCAGGCAGGATCTCTTTCTCTGCGAAGCCAAGGAACGGCGTCTGCGGACAGGTGAAGCAGCGCAGCAGACCGTCATCTTCGGTCTCTATCGCTTCCTCGCGTTCGATGTCGTATTTCAGCAGAAATTCCATATTGGACTGGCCCCCGGCCAGCCAGACTTCGCCGATAGCAACATCTTTGAAACAGATCTCTTCATCGAGTTTTTTTGAACGGACGGTCAGGGAAGTCTTTTCGGCAGCCTTCATCGGATCGAAACATACTTCGAAACGTCCGTTGACGGTTTCCGTTTTTCTCTCGACGCCATTCAAGGTGACGGTGATCTCATCATTATTCACAGAAGTTCCCCAGACAGGGATCGCTTTCCCCTGTTGCAGGACCATGTGTTCTCCAAATAACAGACCCAGCTGAAGTTTCATCTACAATATCCTTCCCTCGACATCCTTAAAGAAACGGTCGCAGTCTCTCGCCGTCAGTTCCGGCATCTCATCGGCACCGCCGTGACCGAGATGCTGGTACATCAGATACTGCGCTCCGGGGATCGCTTTCGCCACTTCCAGAGCCGCTTCCGGGGTCGCCAGCGGATCCAGACCGCCCTCCCAGATCATGACCGGGAAATCGATCTCATGCAGCCGTTCCAACAGTTCTTCCTGAGACTTCGCTTCGCAGCCTGTCATATCCCCCAGCATCGGCAGGGCGAATTCTTCTTCCTTGCGGTGCATCAGGATATCGAGATGTTCCTCGAAGTTCGCCTGACGTCTTGCGAGACGGTCGGGATTCTTGGTCGGCCAGGTTTCGATCCAGGCGGTCTTGCGCAGCTGTTCCTCGTTGCCTACGAATTCTTTTGCATGGTCTCTCATCTTGGCCAGAGGCGCCGGAAGGTCTCTCTGCTCATGGTACTGGGTGATGCCGTCGCAGCAGACATAGGCCCGGATCAGTTCCGGCTTATGGAAGGCGATATACCAGCTGGCCCAGTTGCCGTGAGAGATGCCGGTATAGTAGAACGAAGGGATATGCATCGCTTCTGCAAAAGCCATCAGATCCTCGCCCCAGATCCTGGCGTAATCTCTTCTGGTCTGATCGAAGATATGCTCGGATTCGCCATAGCCCCTCATGTAGACCAGGAAGCAGTGGTAGTCATAGGGCGGCTGTCCCAGCAGCGCCATATGCGAATCTTTAAAAAAGAAATTCTGGGTGGACAGCAGGTACTTATCGCCTGTGCCATATTCCCGGTAAGCCAGCGTAACGCCATTGACTTTGATCGTTTTGATTTCGTGCATAACAAAACCCCTTTTCTTTCATCTTCAGCATAGCAATCCCTTTTTTTCAAAAAAATCAAAATAAATGCATTGTTTTATAATTTTCTCTTCTGACAAAAAAGCCATCCGTTCCGGATGACTCTTATCTGCGCGTTTATAATGATGATCAGTCTTCTTTCGTCCAATGGGCGAACACATTGAGGTTGCCGTTACGGACATCGACCGTATCATCGATCTTCGTTCCGCCGCTTGCCTGGTCGTACCAGCCATCGAAGACATAGCCGTCCCTTGTCGGATCCTGCGGAAGCTCATAGGCGTTCGAGGAAAGATCGTAGGTATTCAGGGTCGATGCATACCAGTTTTCGTTTTCAGCCGCGAAATCGGTCGCTTCCTTGCCGTCTTCCAGCTGAAGCTCCGAGAGCCACACCGTTCCCGCCTTATCCGCATAAAGATGCATATAGTAGTCATAGGCGACTTTCTTATCCATGCGTATCGTATACTTCTGCCACTCCGGAGTCAGCGTGATGCTGCGGGCATCCGCGGTGCTTTCATAGCCCCAGCGGAAGTACAGATTCGTATCTTTGCTGTCGGCTTTCGCATAGAAGCTCAGAGTCATCGGCCTGTCGTCCCCAACGTAATCGCCATGGTTCGAAGCGCCCATCGTGAGCGTCCTGATGATGACGGACTTGTCGGCGGCACCTGCCTGATGATTTTCGATCTTCAAGGAATTGAAACCGTCATGCTTCTCGGTCTCGTCGACGGAAAGCGTATGATACGCCGGATCGCTGCTGAAATAATAGTCTTTCTCCAGTTCCTTGAAATCCGAATCATAGAGATAGTTCTTATTGCTGTAATTGAGATAGGCGTTCATCACGAAGGTCGCCCGGTAGCACGGACGGACAAAGATCGTCGTGTAGATATTCAGTTCATGGCCGATATTGAAAATGCCATTGGCCGGATTGACGGAACGATCGATGGTCCGGATATGCAGAAGATCGGCGCCCTGGCCGCCATCGACAGTCGATATCTTGTTGATGGAACTGTTATCCGAACGCATCATGCCCACATGATAGCCGTTGCCATCGCTGTACTTGGCATACTGTTTCATCGTCATATCGGCACTGGAAATCAGACCGAAAAAGACGACGTCGCCTTTTCTTGGCGCATAGTTGTGATTCAGGAGGTCTTTCCAGGTATAGGCTTCGACTTTGTAGTTCAAAGCGCCTGTGCTTTCATTGACGAAATTGAAGCAGCTGCTTCCTGCGGCGGCGATCGGCGTATAGCGGAAATGCGTTCCGCTTCTTAGTCCGGCAGCCGTCAGGGCTTCGGACACCATGCGCGCGCACATCCCTTCCTGCAGCTGACCTACGCGGTCCATCATCCACTGCAAAGCCGTATCCCGCTGTTCCGTCTCCATGCCTGCGACTCTCTTGTCTCCCTGCGACAGGTAAAGATGCAGATCGTCATAAAGCAGGCTGTCGGAGACCGTATCCGTCAGAGACAGAAGCGTCAGGTTCGCCGTATAGTCGTTCTGAAGAAGCAGGACATCGTTCATGCAGAAATCATCCGTATCCTGACCGTCATCGCCTTCATAATGGGCGGCAGATGAAGGACCGGATGACCCCGTATCGCATCCGAAGCAGGCGCACAGCAAAAACAAGCTTAAGCCGCAGCGCAAGCAGACCTTCAGGATCTCCGATAATGTCTTTTTTACAGTTTCTTTCACAACCGACACAAAAAACCTCCGACTCTTCGTCCGATACTATCATATCGTTTTCAGGCGATCCGTTTCAAGGAAAACACCCGATGAAACCCGTTACAATCCGTAAATAGGCATATAAACATTTTTTCAAAACTACAGTTTACTTATTTACAAGCGTTCTTTCCCTCTTGATTGGCATAATTATCTTAGATAATACTGCGCTCCACCGATTTAGGCGGTAAAGAAAAGGAGGAAACCGTGGCTCGCGGGTCAGCATAGTGGAGACATGCTGAAAAGGTCCCATATCTTCATGTCGGTATGGGATGAGGCAGGAAAGCGGAGGCCGAACTGCCAGAGCAAATCTATGTCAAGTATTACACTGAAAAACATCAAGAAGATCTATCCGATCACAGCCGAGGAAGTCAAATCCAACCGGAAAGCGGCAAAGAAGAGAAAAGTCGACACGCCGGAACCGGATGATGGCTTCGTCCCGAATCTGCAGATCACCGATGAAGGCGTCGTTGCCGTTCAGGATTTCAACCTGGAGATCAAAGACAAGGAATTCGTCGTCCTGGTCGGTCCTTCCGGCTGCGGCAAGTCAACCACATTAAGAATGATCGCCGGACTGGAAGAGATCACCGATGGCGAACTCTACATCGGCGACGTCTATTCCAACGTCATCGCTCCGCGCGACCGCAATATCGCGATGGTCTTCCAGAACTACTCCCTGTATCCGCATATGACGGTCTATGAAAACATGGCGTTCTCTCTGAAACTGGCGAAGATGCCGAAAGAAGAGATTGATAAGAAAGTCAAGGAAGCGGCCCAGATCCTGGAAATCACCCAGATCCTCGACCGTCTTCCGAAAGCCCTGTCCGGCGGCCAGCGTCAGCGTGTTGCCATCGGCCGTGCCATCGTCAGACAGCCGCAGGTCATCCTGATGGACGAACCGCTGTCCAACCT
>CADBPB010000045.1 GCA_902796525.1 uncultured Erysipelotrichaceae bacterium
GGTCTCGCTGGTCAAGAAATACGGCCTGTGTCCGAAAACCGCGATGCCGGAGACCTATCAGTCTTCCCATACCCGGGCGATGAACGGGATCATCAACCGCCGTCTGAGAAAGTTTGCGGCCGACCTCAAGAGAGTAGCGGCGGAAGATAGAGATAACCAGGTAAAAGCGCTGAAGGAACAGTGCCTGAAAGAATGCTACGGCTTACTATGCGACTGCTTCGGCGTACCTCCGAAGACATTCACGTTCGAATACTATGACAAGAAAAACAAGTATCACGCCTACCATGACGTGACGCCTATGGAAATGTATGAGAAGTATCTCGGAGTCGATCTGGATGACTACGTAGGCATCATCAACGGTCCGACCGAGGATAAGAAATATTATCAGACCTATACCGTCAAATATCTGGGCAATGTCGCAGGAACCAAGAACGACGTCTTCTATCTGAATCTCCCTCTGGTGGATTTCAAAAACCTGATACTGAAACAGCTGAAAGACAAGGAGATCGTCTGGTTCGGCTGCGACTGCGGCAAGGACGGCGACCGTCAGCTTGGTTTATGGGACGATCAGGCCGTTGCTTACGGAGACACGTTCGATATGGATCTGGAAATGTCCAAAGCGGATATGCTGGATGCGCGGGAATCAGCCATGAACCACGCGATGGTCTTCACCGGCGTCAATCTCGTCAGAAACAAACCGACCCGCTGGAAGATCGAAAACTCCTGGGGCGATAAGGTCGCCAACAAGGGTTACTATATCTGCTCCGACAGCTGGTTCGACAAGTATGTCTTTGAAGCGGTCGTACATAAGAAATATCTCAACCAGAAGCAGCAGAAAGCTCTCATGAAAAAACCGGTCGTTCTCGACCCGTGGGATCCGTTTGGTTCGTTGGCCGATTAATGAATAAAGGATAGCTCAGCTATCCTTTTCTTTCAGTCATTGACGACCGTTCTCAGATTCCTCTCCATCTTTTCAGAAATCTGATGAAACATCTCCATTTCTTCAGGCGTGAAATCTTTTTTCAACATCTCATCGAGTTCCTGAAATTTAGCGTAGATTTCCTCTTTGTAATTCAACGCTTTCTGCGTCAGCCGGATATAGTTCTTGCGCCGGTCATCTTCCGCCTGTTCTCTTGACAGATAGCCTTTTTCAGTCAGACGGTCGATCAAACCGGTAATCGACGCTTTCTTGAGACCCAGTTCCTTTTCCAGGTCCTTCTGACAGACTTGTTCACCATCATGACGGATCAGATAGACCAGAAGAGTCATCTGACTCATGTTTAAAACACGGTTCAAAGTCGTGACGCTAAAAATATATCTTCGTATCCTAGAATTCAGATAAGCAATCTCCCATGTCATCGTTTTCATTGTTAAGACCTCCCGGTTGATTATCTGACAAATACATTAATATGATGATTCTTCTGTATTTATTATCTTATGAAAGCGAAGCATGAGTCAAATATTTGATTTCGTTTCTATGCATCGGGATCGTATAATGAAGATATGAACCGTCAACGTAAAATAGCATTGTTAGGCATCGGGATCGCGTTGTACGTGGTCCTTTCCACTGTCGTGATCATTCCCTTGATCAGCCGGATCAAGCTGGATCTTGGATACATCGTATTCGGGGTCCTGCTTGCGGGTCTGGGTCCTTCCGCCACCATCGTGGGCGTGGCAGGCTGCATCATTTCCAACCTGCTCAAGGGCGGATCCCTGCCGATCGCCTGGGCCATCGGTCAGGCCTTCATCGGCTTGTCTCTGGGCTATCTTCTGCCTCGCACGAAAAATCTGTATCTGAAGCTTCTGCTGAGCATAGCTGCGGTCTTTATCGGCATCGCCATAATAAAAACAGCACTGGAGATCTGGATGTACCACTGGCCGCTCGTTGCCAAGTTCACCAGCAATTTCGTCGCCTTTGTCGCGGATGGCATAGCACTTGCGATCGGCGTGATACTGGCTCCAAAAATCGTGCTGTTTAAAGACAGATAGTTCTATTTGCTTTCTTTGAAGATCGTTGCTATCGAAGCGATATCCTGCAGATCGGATGGAACGATGATCTTGGTTGACTGACCGTCAGCCATTTTTTCTGCCGCTTCCATGGATCTGATAGAAAGATACTCTTTGGAAGGATGGACACTGTTGACCATCTCGATGGCTTTTGCCTGCGCTTCCGCGACGGCTCTGATGGCTTCCGCTTCACCCTGCGCGGTACGGATGCGTTCTTCTCTGACCGCATCGGCTCTTAAGATCGCCGATTCCTTCTCGCCTTCCGCTCTGGTGATGGCAGACTGCTTCTCGCCTTCGGCCGTCAGGATGACCGCTCTCTTTTCACGTTCCGCCTTCATCTGCTTCTCCATCGCTTCCTGAATGGATTTCGGCGGCGTGATATTCTGGACCTCGACACGCGTGATGTCGATGCCCCACTTGTTGGTGGCTTCATCCAGGACCTTGATCGTCTCGTTGTTGATCTTCTCTCTGGAAGTCAATGTTTCATCCAAAGTCATGGAACCGATGATGTTTCTCAGCGTGGTAGCGCAGAGGTTCTCGATCGCTGCGATTGGACGTTCGACGCCATAGGTCAGAGCTTTCGGATCAATGACCTGGAAATAGACGACGGAGTCGACGTTCATCGTGACGTTATCCTTGGTGATAACAGACTGCGGTTCGAAGTCGGCGACCTGTTCCTTCATGGAGATCTTGCGGACGACTCTTTCCAGCACAGGCGTCTTGAGATGCATGCCCGCCTGCCAGGTGTCGGAGTATTTGCCCAGACGTTCAACCACCCAGGCATTGCCCTGCGGAACGATGCTGATGCAGGATAACAGGCCGATCAGGATCAGCAGGATCACAAAAGCAGCAATAATGAAATACAACATGTTCTTTACCTCCTAAATAAATGGTAGTAGTAATAAGTGTAATAATATGCAAGCCCGGCCATTTCGATCAGAATCGCAAACATCAGCAGCGATTTGCTGTATCGGGCAGGCGGGAAACGCTTGCGGATGCCAAGCCAGATAAAGACGCCGGGATTGACTCCCAGAAACAGAACAATGACCGGCCAGTAAAAGTCCCAGAACCGCATCGTCACGGTATTAAGGAAGATCATCAGAAATATAGCGACGATATCGATAATAAACCAGGCGATGTCTTTCTGCATGACCGAACCGTTCATCTGCGAAAGAGCGCGATCTTTCATAAAATCAGGACGCTGCTGATGCCTGACGCGGTGGAACTGCGCCGCTTCTTCGGCATCGCAGTCCTCTTCGTGTTCCTGCCGCAGCTTCCTGGCATCGTCAAAATCCCAAGCGGAGATCCTGTTTTCTCTGGCTCTTTCTTTTTTCAGCCAGTCGTCGTGTTCGAAACTGTCGAGTTCTTTGTTCTTATTCATCAAGCCCTCCCTTCTATCATACAATATCTTTTATTTTTCGAAAAACAGTATAGCAAGCCCGTGTGTAAGAATTGTTAAATCATCTGGTCATGGTGATCTTCCAGGCGGAGCCTACGCCGATGCCATAGGCCTTCGAGAAGGATCCCTGGTTGATGGCGACCGCCATGTGATAGGCAGAATTCATATAGATCAGCGGTTCGCTGATCGCCACATCCGCAAAGGATTTCCCATAGTTGATCCGATTGGAATAGACTTTCTGACCGTCATGGAAGATCTCGACCAGGATATCGTCGCCGATCCTGAAACCGCAGCGGATGAAATCTTCATAAGGGATCGAGGTCCA
>CADBPB010000046.1 GCA_902796525.1 uncultured Erysipelotrichaceae bacterium
CTTGGACTGATAAGATGATAGGTCTCCTCCCTGACGATCGGCGTGGTTTCTGTCTGATCATATAAGACCGCAGGATCGGCCTTGCCATGTTCCGCTTTCCGGTAATGAGGATTCTCTTTTATGATATCCAGGATCATGCGATCACTGCCATCGCCGCCTTTCGGCAGCAGTTTATCTCTAAGCGCCTTCCATTTCGTTGCGGAATCCTGGAGATTGCCGGTCTTCGCATTCGCCTGTCTCGACCTGTTGATGATCAAGGCGTTTCTTGCTCTGGTAGCTGCGACATAGACCAGCCTGTCGTTTTCTTTTGAGAGGCTGTTCTTTTCATCCTCCTCCTGTTGCCGATGCTGCACCGTGCCGATGATCGGATAAGAGATTCCGCTATCTGTCGTTTCATTGAACGAAATGATATAACCGTGCGTCTGCGAAGCGTTTTCTTCCTCCGGATACTCGATCCGGATCTCCGGACTGTTTCTCGGCGTTCCTGCTTTTGCCAGGATGACGATCGGCGCTTCCAGTCCTTTGACTTTATGCAGATTGGCGATGTGGACCGCATCCTCATCTTCTTTCAGGCTCAGGCATCTTTCCAGCCCGGATTCTCCGCTTAACAGTTCTTCCAGATACCCGCTCGCATTTTCATGGGTAACGATATTGCCGCCCCGTTCTTCCGCCCGGATGAGTTCCAGCGTAAAGTAAACGGTCTCCATGCCATCGCTTGGAACAGATTCGTAGATCCTGTAGTCGTCGATGATCTTCTCGAACAAGGCAGACGGCGTCAGGGAAACGATCTCCGAAGCGGTTTTAGACAGTTTCCCGATCGCTCCATCGATCCCTTCCTCCGCATATTTCTTCCCGGGATCCAGCCGGATATCGTGTCCCTCCGACTTGTATCTTGTCAGATCGTTTTCATTGAAACCGAAAAGCGGACCGTAGAGTACCGCAACCAGGGAAATGGCATCCCCGGAGACAACGGTCTTATAGATATCGGCGATCGCTCTCAACGCTTCGCATTCCTCGAACAGGACTTTGCCTTCCACGCGGATCGGAATGTCTTCTTCATGAAAACGGGAAATGCAGGCGGCAATCGGTTTCTTGCTGGCGAATATGATCATGAAATCTTTGTATGCGATCGTCCTAAGCGTGCCGTACTCTGGTCTGCTCTTATCCCTTTCGACGATCCGATAGGACGGATTGTCCACCAGCATCCTGATGATCCTGATCAGTTGGTCGTAATCATTCATTTCCGGATAGTCTGCCAGCAGTTTTGCGCCATAAGTCTCATAGGCATAGATGCCCTCGAATTCTCCCGGATCCTCGGCAGCGTCAATGTTTTCAATATCCTGGTACGCGCTCTGATCGTTCGTGTCTTCCGGCATGACATCCTCAAAAACATTGTTGAAATAATGCTTCACGATATTCCTGGAACGGAAATTATTGACCAGGTGGACGACCTTCCCCGTATCCTGTTGGAACAGCTCCCGGACCTGGATATAGGAAGATACATCGGCATTCCGGAAACGGTAGATCGACTGTTTCGGATCGCCGACGATGAACAGGGAACCCGGTCTCGGTCGGCATTTCTTCCAATCAGGTTCGTTGGAATTTTCTGCCGCCAGATGGAAGAAGACTTCTGCTTGCATCGGATTGGTATCCTGGAACTCGTCGATCATGAAATAGCTGTGCCGCTGATAGATGTAATCGATCAGCCTGCCATCGTTCTCCTGCGCATCTTTCTGAAGCATGTTTCTCAAATAATAGAGATAATCAAAGAAACTGAATTTTCCGTTCTGTCTCATCTCCTCTTCCAGATAAGGCACGCAGGATAGCAGGAAGGACAGGCTCTTATAGTACTTGTATTCTCTCAATTTCGGAAGCAAAGCGTCCTTGCTGTCTTCGTCGGCGATATTCAGGATCGTAGAGCCATCCTGTTCCCGAATAAACCGTTCCGTAGTGAATCCCAGTTCTTTGGGACTTGCGGCATAGGATAGCTTCGAGATGTCTTTCAAAGCTCTTTGTACGCCGGTGTAATTGTAGTGCCATCCCTTGTGCAATACCGCGCTGGCATCGATGTACGCTTCCAGAGGATCTCTGGTATCGCTTCTGCCTAAAGAATTGCTAAGTTTCGAGAGATCCCGATTAAAGACGTCAAGGATCCTGATCATGGTTTCCCGATCTTCTTTTAAAAACAGGAAAGGACTTGCGTCGCTCTGCTTCTTGTATACGAAAGTCGCGTTTCGGCGATCCATGATCTCCTTAATCAGCCGGATGAACGTCTCTTCCGCATTCCAGAACAGCATGCCGAAATGATTGGCTTTTTCTTTCAGTTCGCTTCCGTATTTTCCCGCTCTGACACTGATATAGAACTGGCTGTAGATCTCTTTTTCTTCCTCTTCGCTAATCAATCTGGCATCACTTGGAATATCTGCTTCATTGGGATGCTCGGAAAGGATCATGTTGCAGAACGCATCGATGGTTCCCATGAAACAGAGGTCGATGCCAGCCAGAGCTTCCTGACATCTCTTTGCGCTTTCTACGGTCGGCTTAGGAAGTTCGTGGTCTGATCCTTTGAAAGATGACGGAATCTTGCTTCGCTCGATCAGACGCTTCTGGAAACGTTCGTAGAATTCATTGGCGGCAGCCTTGGTGAAAGTGATGGTACAGATCTTCTCTACCGGAAGACCCTTCTCCACCATCGCTACCATCCTCTCTACCAGCATCGTCGTTTTTCCGGAACCTGCTCCGGCTTCCACAAACAGATTGCTTTCGATATCATTTATGATCAATGCGCGTGCCTGTGCATCTGTCATCTCTTACTCGTTCTCCTCATCCAATACGATCTTTCCGCAGATCTTGCCATACTTGCAGTATCGGCAGCGTTCCTTCTCTTCTTCCTTGCTCATTGCTTCGATCGCGAAATCGCCCTGTTCCATGCATCTTCGAAATTCCAGAAGCTTCTCTGTCAGCTGTTTCCTGATTTCATCATCATACTTGCAGGTAATGACGCCTTTGTCCGCATCGAAGCGCAGCATCCGGTATTCGCAGTGATCCACCTCGCAGCCCATCGTTTTCTCCACGATATAGGCATACATGACCACCTGCAGACAGGTATCGATGTCATCCTGAAGGTGGGCATAAAGATCACGCTCGGTTTTGAAATCGATGATGACAGCCTTCCTCTCTGGCGTAAACTCGACCCGGTCCGGATAGCCATGGATCATGACTCCCGATGCCTCATGCAGCGCTTCCTTATCTTCTTCTTTGAAAGCGACTTTCCTCTGGAAACGATGATCCATCTCCCAACCGTTCTCCATCATTTCCACGAACTCTTCTCTGACGTTGCCGATCTTGTCCGCGATCAAAGGAACGCTGATATGCATGTATTCATCGAAAACGGTTCCTGAAAACTCGGAAAACTGCCGCTTGCTCATCGGATGCTCCGGCAGATACTCCATCAGCGCATGCGCCAGCGTCCCCTGCTCCGTCGCCGGAATGACTTCATAAGGATCGTAGTCTTCCGGCTGCGGGATCTTCAGCAGGTTCTGGAAGAGATACTGTTTTTTGCAGTTAAAGAATGTATTCAGTTGGGAAGGAGAATACCTGTATAAACGGAAAGATGTCCTGGTATCGTTATCGCTCGATGCTTTCTTGTATAGAAGGATCTTTGAGGCGTTATAGGCTTCGCCGATCTTTCTGCTTACGGATAATCCGGGTTCGAAATAAGCCACTTTCCGGATCGTCTTATCGAGATCGCTTAATTCTTTTGCAGGACCGTTTTCCAGCCGATACAGTTCGAACAGCAGGCTCGAGGCATTGTAGTGTTTCAGTTCAGAAACATTCAAACCGGGATAAGACAGATCGATCTCGTTGCCCAAGGCATTTGCCAGTTTCACCAGATGGAAGAGATTTTCCCGTTTCTGAAGGATGATCCCCTGGGAAGTCAGGCTTTCGTTATCCAGATCTTCAAGATCGCAATCCAGCAGCAGAGGATTTTCCTTCGGCGTACCCGGATAGCTGGCTGCAGACAGCCCGCAGATGTAAAGAGAATCCCGTAATACGGAGCTTGCTTTTTCGATCGGGCAGAGATACAGATGTCCAGGTGCGAAAGGCTGCCGGAAAGTCGGCTTTCGCAGTATCGTTTCAATGACATCGTCGCTGATCCCGATGCCGATATTTCTGGCCGTCAGCAGTTCGTTTACGATATCCTTCATGGCGGCATCATCAAAACGCCTGACAAATTCGTTTTCTTTTCTGGCTATTCCATATTTCTGTATGAATTTCTCGATCGGCAGAGCCAGTTCACTGGCAGCTGCTTCGATTCCCGGCGCATACCGTTCCAGTCTGCCGTTTGCGTTGATATCTTCCCGGGAAATGGATCTCTTGAAGTCGGAAATGGTTTTTTCATTTCTCACCCGGTCGTTCGTCAGCCGCAGACGCGAGACTCTTTCCCAAAATCCATCGGTATCGGATCCTTTCAGATCGCTGATTCCGATATTGGCACAAAACAGTTCATGATCGAAATACGGACTGAAGATCAGCCGATCGAACGGTTCCCATCCGTAATTGCCTATGCTCATCCATTCATAGTACTGCTGAAGCAGCTTGCCGGGATAGGAATTGACGATTGCAAGGCCGTTCCCGAAACAGATCGGAACATCATAGCGGCAGGCAAGATCATAGAAGATCTGCGAATACGTTCCATAGTCGGCACAGGCAACGACGCAGCGGTCTGCTTTCCTGTTCCGGAAGATGTCATCGATGATGAATGCCGCTTCATTGCTGGAACCGTAACAGTTCCTGTAGGAATGGATGCGAAGCGGTTTTTCTTCCGTTTCAAACAGGTCGAACAGAGAGATCTCTTTATGACGTCCTGCCGATAGTTGATTCAGCAGTTCGATCTCCAGGGGAAGCAAAGGATACTCTCTGATATGAAGCAGCTCGCAGTCGAAAACATACCCGTTAGAGATCGCTTCCCGGATGAGACCGATCGCATCGGTTTTATTTTCATGATCCAGTGCTGCGATATATCTCTCATAGACGTCGCAAAGCGCCTGGTTCTTCTCTTTGAAGTAGCCCATGGAAAGCCTTGAAAGGATCCCCTGTTTCTCATCGCCTGTCACAAGTCTTCGGATCGTGTTGACCGTCGAATTCACGCTTTTGATATCAGAAAGCTTGCCGGTTCTGAAATAGGGCACCGTCTTGATGATTTCGTAATAATAAGCAAGTTCTTCCTTTCCGGATAGGAAATCTTTTTCCAGAAGATGGCCGGATCGCATGAGCGATTCTTCCGCCAGTTCGACTGGCGTCATGATCCGCGTATTGAAAACGCCCTTGTGATGATACGCAAGGGTTTTAGCCAGATCCAGGGAGCTTGGGACGATGATGATTCTTTCTTTCATATCTGGGTAAAATCAATTCAATTATAACCTCGCTGAAATGGCGTGTAAACTAAACAGACACAGGAAATCTGCAGTGCGATGCTTCCATGGAACCGCACATGTTTTATAATGGAATCATGAAAGCGTTATGCGCGATTCTGTTCCTGTCTGTCATCTATCTCTGGCTGATCAAACCTGCCAGGCAGACAAGAAAAGACAAGATGAAACCGTTCGAAGAAGTATACTTGACCCACCGCGGTTTCTTTAATAATACCGATATTCCGGAAAATAGTCTCCCTGCCTTCGCCAGGACCGTCAGGAACGGTCTGGGGACGGAACTGGATGTGCAGCTCACTACCGACAACCGTCTGGTCGTTTTCCATGACCAGAATCTGAAACGGATGTGCGGGGTCGACAAGATACTTACGGACTGTTCTTATGAGGAACTGCAGCAGTACAGGCTTCTGAATACGGAAGAAACGATCCCTCTGCTGGAAGAGGTGCTGAAGCTTCTGAAACCGGATACGCCTCTGATCATCGAGATCAAGCCCGAAGGAGATGCCATCCGTACCTGCGAAGAGACAGTGAAGATGATGAAAGAACGCGACAGACTTTATGTCATGGAATCCTTCCACCCCGGAGTCGTATATTATCTGAAGAAGCATTATCCTGAAATCATCCGCGGACAGCTTGCCTACGACATGTTTTCGGATAAAAACAGTACAGCCTCTTTCCTGACCCGTTTCATCTGCACGAATCTTTTAGGAAATTGTCTGACCAGGCCGGATTTCATCGCCTACGATGTCAACAGCAGGCACAATCTTTCGTTCCTGCTGTGTTCGAAACTGTTTAAAGCCGAATGCGTCGCATGGACGGTGAAAAGCGAAAACGATCTGGCCTATGCACGCAAATACTATCAGCAGGTCATTTTCGATTCTTTTGTTCCGGCCGATATCGAAGTCAGAGACTGACTGCTGTCTTAAAAAGAAAACCCGGATCTTTTGAAATCCGGGTTTTTATATGCTTTCAAGCATCGCGCCCCACGCATCAGATGACCGTATTCAGCTGTCCGCCATCCAGCCATGCCCGCAGATTGGCGAAGACGATCTCCGCACGAAGCGACATCGATTCCCTGGTGGCAAAAGCGATGTGCGGCGTCAGCAAGGTATTCGGTGCTTTCAGCATCTGCGTATCGGCAGGAAGAGGCGGTTCCTTCGTAAATACATCGACGGCAGCTCCGGCAATGACTCCTTCCTCTAAAGCGCGTGCCAGGTCATCTTCGTTCGTAATCGGTCCGCGAGCCAGATTGATCAGGATCGCCGTTTTTTTCATCAGGCAGAGTTTCTTATAGTCGATCATCCCTCTTGTGGAATCGTTCAACGGACAGTGCAGGACGACGATATCGCTGTCTAGCAGCAATGCATCCATCGGCACCTGTTTTACATAATCCGGGCAATCCGGATGAACCGTCCTGCTGCAGGCAAGGATCCTGCAGCCAAACGCATGAAAGAGTTCCCCGCTGCGGCTGCCGATCTTTCCATACCCGATGATGCCGACCGTTTTATTCATCAGTTCGGAACCGACCAAACCGTCTTTCGTTCCTCCTGACCGTACGCGTTCCTGCACCTGAGGGATGTTCCTGAGCATGCCGATGGCCATGCCGACTGCCAGTTCGGCGACTGCCTCATTGGAATAACCGGAAGCATTGGATACTTTGATACCTTTTTCTTTTGCAGCATTCAGGCCGACATGATCCACGCCGGTAAATGCCACATCGATGAACTGCAGCTTGTCGCAGGCCCGGATCACTTCATCAGGCATCGGCATATTCGCGATGATCATCGCATCCGCATCTTTGGTTTCTTCTTTCAGCACAGCGAGATCCGTCGTTTTTTCGTATTCTACGAACTCGACTTCGTTCTCGAACGCTTTTTCGTATTTCTTTAATTCCTCCCCGGGAATTCCCAAGGATTCCAGTATGACTACTTTTTTCATGATGTTTCTCCTTGCCGGGTCATGGCCGTGTTTCTACAGCTTGATTCCATCGATCTCTTCCGTCAGTTCGCAGATCTCATCGATGATGGAACCGATGTAGTCGATCGTTGCGTTAAGCGGTTCATCCGTAGTGATATCGAAGCCTGCGATCTTCGCCAGACCGACCGGGTCTTCGCTGGCGCCGGCAGCAAGGAATCTCTTCCAGTCCCGAACCGCCGTCTCGCCTTCCTTCTCGATCCTCAGCATCGCCTGGGTCGCGACGGTGAGCCCCGCACTGTAGGTGTATGGATACAGACCCATGTAGTAATGCGGCTGACGCATCCAGGTCAGTTCCGCGCCTTCCGGAATCTCTACGGCATCGCCCCAGAACAGTTCCAGATTCTTGCGGAAAAGACCGCTCAGGATCTCCGCATTCACGCTTCCGCCTTCTTCGATGATCTTATAGACTTCGCGCTGATACCATGCTTCTCTCAAATGCGTGACGAAATTGTGATAGTAAGTATTGCTGATCTGGCTGGAAAGGACCCAGCGACGGAAACGCTTGTCTTCCTTCGTATGATTCAGATACTGGGCAAGCAGCAGTTCGTTCATAGTCGAAGGAGCTTCCACCAGATACATGGAAGGACTCTGGTCATAGAAGGACTGCGCCTGATCGCTGTACATTGACTGACCTGCGTGTCCGAGCTCATGGGCGATCGTAAACACATCCGACATGCGGTCGTTCCAGTTGAGCAGAATGAAGGAATTCTGCCGATAGACCCCGGAACAGAAACCGCCGGTACTCTTGCCGATATTCCTCGCGAAATCGATCCATCTTTCTTTGTAAGCCCGATCGATCATCTCCACATAATCATCTCCGAGGATCGCAAGACCGTCTCTGACATAGCGGTGCGATTCTTCGATCGTGACTTTCGGATCATACTCCGGATCGACCGCGATCTTAAGATCCGCAAAAGTCATCTTGTCAAGGCCGTAGATCTTCTGCAGAAGTTTCGCATATTTGCGCATATGCGGAGCCAGACGTTCCGTGATCACATCGATCTGCCGGTCATACATCTCTCTGGTCACTTTCTGCTCAAATAGGAGACTGTCAAAGACGTTATCGAATCGGCGTAATTCCGACATCGTCTTCTCCTGGGTGACACAGCCGTTATAGGCGGCAGCCGTGGTATTTTCGTATTTCCTGAGCGTCGCATAGAATGCGCGGAAAGCGGCACGGCGGATCTTGGTGTCGGCTTCCAGTTCGTAATTGTCTTCGAACAGAGAATAGCCCAAAGGATACTCTTTGCCATCGACGGTAAACGGATCGAACGAGATATCCGCAAGTTTTGTCGTGTTGTAGATCGTATAAGGAAGATCAAGCGATCTGCCCAGCGCGGCCAGCGTTTTTTCCGTCTCCGGCGTCAGCATATGCGCTTTTTTTCTGATCAGGTCCTGCAGATAGATCTTGCATCCCTTGGCAAGTCCGACGGCTTTCTGAAGCTCCTCGTCCGGAGCCAGCAGGATCTCGCTGTCGACGAATGCCAGCTGGCTTTCCATGCGCGTGATCTCATCGCCGGCTTTTTCATTGCGTTCGCGCAGCTTGTTGTCGGTGTAATCAGCTTCGACTGCCAGTCCCGTATACGACCAGATCCGGGAAATGACAGGAAGCATCTTCTCCATGTCATCCAGACACTCTACGATGGTCTCTGCCTTATTCAGATGACCGGCATATCTTCCAACGAATCTCTTTACATCTTCTTTGGTCTTCTCCAGTGCTTCCCACATCTGCGCTTCTTCCGGGAAGATCAGCGAGAGATCCCAGGTCTCCTGTACCGGAACATCTTTGCGGTTTACCAATTCCATATCTCATCCTTTCCGCCTCATCAGGCTTATTTTTTCTTTCCATTCTAATTATACATAAAGTAGAAAATCATCAGCGATTCGTACATTCCTGAAAATAAGACTATAATAGTAGTTACGATGGATACGCTTCGAAAGATAGGATACAAAGTCTCGATCATCGGGATCATCGTGAATTCGATGCTTTGCGTGATCAAACTGATAATCGGCTTCTACAGCAAGTCGATCGCGATCGTGACCGATGGTTTTGATAATCTGTCCGATGTAGGAAATGCGCTGATGATCCTGGTAGCATACCGGCTGGCATCCAAGCCGGCAGACAAGGACCACCCGTACGGCCATGGACGTATCGAAAACATGCTTTCACAGGCCATCTCGCTGATGATCATGTCGGTCGGCGTGACGCTTCTGATCTCTTCGGTCAAACGGATCCTCGACCCGCAGACGCTGATTCAGGATGACAGGATCATCCTAATGATCCTCGCTTCGATCCTGATCAAGCTGGGTCTTGCCTATTACTACTACCGCATCTATGCTTCGACGAAACTGAACAGCATCAAGGCGCAGGTTTCCGATTCTCTCTCCGATACCGCAAGAAACCTCGTCATCATCGCTAGCTATGCCGTCACGCTTCTGACAGGTTTGAACCTTGATGGCTACATCGGCGTGATCGTATCAGTCATGATCGTCTTCAACGGTTTCCGACTGTTCAGCGAAACCAGTTCCGTTCTCGTGGGCAAAGCGGGAGACGATTCCCTGATCGATGACATCAGCAAGATACTGTCCGGTCATCCACAGATCCTCGGCGTTCATGACCTGAGGATCCATTCCTATGGCCCCGCGATCAATTATGCCAGCGCCGATGTCGAAGTCGATGGCAGTCTCAGTTTCATGAAAGTCCATGATCTGCTGGATACGCTGGAGGAACAGATCAAGGATCAGACCGGCGTCATTCTCACCCTGCATGGCGATCCTGTAAGCAATGATAAAGAAAGCAAGAAACTGCGAAGCATCATCAAAGATGCGATCAGCCCGTATGACGGCGTATCATATCATGATCTTCATTACAACGAGAGTCTTTCCTGCTACCATGTGGATCTTTCCGTTCCATATTCGTTTGATTTAAATAAAAATGACATCGTGACACAGATCACCGATGCCATTCATAAGCATAAGAAAGAAATCGAAATTCAGATCAATGTCGACAGACACTGATCTGTTTTTTTAGACAGTTGCTTCTTCTATCTGAAACTGTTTTTCATATTCTCTGATTTCTGTATCCGCTGGATAAGAGTCATCCCCGGTGTGCATTGTCCCGCAGAACCCGCGTATGTGCTTCTATTTGCTGAGGGCTCTCGTGATACGTTCCAGAGCCTCATCCAGTTCCTCGTAAGAAACAGGGATCGGCGGAGCGAAACGGATCGTATGGTCGTGGGTCTCTTTGCAGAGAACGCCTTCATGGATGCAGGCTTTGACATAATCGAATGCGTCTCCATAGAATTCGACACCGATAAGCAAGCCTCTGCCACGGATCTCTTTGATTTCCGGATTATTGATTTTCTTGAGACCATCCATGAAATACTTGCCTTTCTCGCGGGCCATCTTTGGATAGTCGTCGCGCTGCAGGATCTCCAGCGCCTTGATGCCGCAGGCACAGGCCAGCGGGTTGCCGCCGAATGTGGAACCATGGGAGCCAGGAGTGTAAAGACCCAGGATGTCCTCGTTTGCTGCGATCGCCGATAGCGGCATGACGCCGCCGCCGAGAGCCTTGCCCATGATGTAGATATCCGGCACCACATCTTCATGCCAGCACGCAAACATATCCCCGGTACGGGCAAATCCGGTCTGTACTTCGTCCGCAAGGAACAGGATATTGTTTTCCGTACAGATCTCGCGTACTTCTTTGAGCCAGCCCTCCGGCGGAATGATGATGCCTGCCTCGCCCTGGATCGGCTCCGCCAGGAAAGCGACCGTATTTGGCGTGATCGCATCTCTTAATGCCTGAGCATCGCCATAAGGGATCGTCTTGAACCCCGGCGTATACGGACCGTAGCCGTCTTTCGCTAAAGGATCGGTCGAGAAGCTGATGATCGTGATCGTGCGGCCATGGAAGTTGTTTTCACAGGTGATGATCTCCTGCTTTCCGTTCTCTACGCCTTTGACACGGGTTCCCCAGAGACGGGCGGTCTTAAGAGCGGTCTCCACCGCTTCCGCGCCGGTATTCATCGGCAGGACCATGTCCTTGCCCGTCAGTTTCGAAAGACTCTCATAGAACTCGCCGAGATTCTCGCAATGGAACGCACGGCTCGTGAGCGTACATTTCTCCAGCTGTTCCCTGGCAGCCGCAACGATCTCCGGATGACGGTGACCGAAGTTGTGTGCCGAATATGCCGACAGCATATCGAAGTATTGGCGTCCTTCCGGATCCGTAACGATAGCGCCTTCCGCTTTTACGATAACGACCGGTTTCGGCGCATAGTTGTGGGCGCCGTACCTGTTGGTTTTTTCGATGATTTCTTGTGAACTGTGCATGTTTCTCTCCTGTTATTTTTCAGACATATATGGATAGACGATCGCATCCGAAGGATTGAATGTCTCCTTTACGGAATGCGGGCTCATCCAGCGGATCATGTTGAGAACGGTACCGGCCTTGTCGTTGGTTCCCGACTGACGCGCACCGCCGAAGGGCTGCTGTCCAACGACCGCTCCGGTACATTTGTCGTTGATATAGAAGTTGCCTTCCGCATGCAGCAATGCCTTTTCCATCTGTACGATCGCTTCGCGATCCTGGGCAAAGACAGCTCCGGTCAAGGCGTATGGAGAAGCCTCGTCGCAGATCTTCAAAGTCTCTTCCAGACGGTCGTCTTCATAGATATAGACGGAAAGGATCGGTCCGAAGATTTCTTTGACCATGGATTCATAATCCGGCTTCTTGCATACGATCACCGTCGGTTCGATGAACCAGCCTTTGGAATCATCGCAAGCGCCTCCGATCACGATCTCGCAATCAGGACTTCTCTTCGCCCGATCCAGATACTCTTTGCAACGCTCGAAGGAAGCCTGATCGATAACGGCGGCAAGGAAGGTATCGAAATCCTGTACATCCCCCATCCTGACTTCTTTCATCATCTCTTTCATGGCCGAAAGGACGTTTGGCCATATGCTTGCAGGAATGAATGCTCTCGAACAGGCCGAACATTTCTGTCCCTGATACTCAAAGGAACCGCGAACCAGGGCGGCTGCCAGCGGCCGGATGTCTGCGCTTCTGTGCGCAAAAATGAAATCCTTTCCTCCGGTCTCACCGACGCTACGCGGATAATTCCTGTAGGATGAGATATTTTCGCCGATCTGTTTCCATACGCTCTGGAAGACTTCGGTCGAACCGGTGAAATGGAAGCCTGCCAGTTCCTTGCGTAAAATGACATATCTGGCGACATCTGTGCCATTGGAAGGCACGAAATTGATGACACCCGCAGGCAATCCGCAATTCATGAGCAGCTTCATATAGTAATAATTGGATAATACGGCCGTACGGGATGGCTTCCAGACTGCTACATTTCCGACGATGGCCGGCGCAGTGGGAAGGTTCCCTCCGATCGAAGTGAAATTGAACGGTGTGATGGCACAGATGAATCCGTCAAGCGCGCGATAGTCCTGGCGGTCCCAGATGCCTGGGATCGAAGCAGGCTGATCCTTGAAGATCTCCTGGGCGGACCAGACGCCGAAACGAAGGAAATCCGCAAGCTCCGCGATATCGATCTCCGCCTGGAATACGGTTTTGGACTGGCCGAGCATCGTCGCGGCATTCAATACTTTCCTATAAGGGCCGGTGATCATATCGGCCGCTTTCAGGAAGATCGCGGAACGGTGTTCCCAAGGCATTTCTTCCCAGGACTTTTTGGCGGCGAGCGCGGCATCGACGGCCATCGTCAGTTCTTTTTCCGTAGCGATCGAGCACTCTGCAATCACATGTCCATGGTCATGCGGCATCGTCACCTTGAACGTATTTTCGGTAAAAATCTCTTTGCCGCCGATGATCAGCGGGATCTTAACGATTTCCGCAGATTGGCGGGCAAGTTCTTCCTTCAGTTCCGCGCGTTCTTTCGTACCAGGCAGATAGCCGCGGAAAGCGTCATTTTCAGGACGATCAATAGTGAAATAGGCGTTTGACATAATTCCTCCCTTTATGATTGATATAAAAAAGAGTCAAGCGTATCTTCAGTAAGTGAATCTTGAGAACCATTATTTTCTTTCAATCACGTTTCCCAAACCCATTATATCAAATGCGCAGTCGTTTTATTCGCTCTGCAAATAAAAAGCCTTTGATAAGGCTCTTAGCGGACACAGGTCACTTAATTCAACAGATAAGAGATCTCGACAGGACAACCAGCAACGCGACGATCGCAGCTCCTGCGATCCATATCAGACTGAGGGTCATGCGTTTCCTCCATACCTGTTTCCAAGTCTGAATGTAAGGCAGATCCTCTGTCCCCGGAAGAAGCCAGAAACGGTCACTGCCTACCCAGACCTTATCGATGGCGATTCCGTCATACCAGTTCATGACTTCCAGAAACAGCAGCGCCTGAAGGTATGCCGTTTTGAAATCTTTCACCTGATTGACGGCAGCAA
The DNA here is from genome assembly GCA_902796525.1 of uncultured Erysipelotrichaceae bacterium. Lineage (GTDB taxonomy): Bacteria > Bacillota_I > Bacilli_A > Erysipelotrichales > Erysipelotrichaceae > Colivicinus. Next base: position 13,842 of record CADBPB010000046.1, read on the forward strand.
TGATCCCCACAAGCAGGCCCGTCATGACTGTAAAGAACGAAGGCATGAACCATTTCTTTTTCTCATTCATCGTTTCCCGATCCGTCAGTCCGATTTCGATCGCCCTATCCTGTACCTCCTTCGGATAGAAATACAGGCCGTCGATCGCTCCGCCTCTTACCGCATACTTTACCATCAGCGTGAAAACGCCGCAGAACAGCAGCAGCTCCCAAACCAGTTTCATTGACAGATCTCCCCTGATCCGATTTCATGGCCAATATTCATATGCTCTTCTTCTTATAACCGCAGTCGCAATATGGGCCTCCTGATGCCAGGGTATAATCTCTGATAAAATCCGTGACGCCTCCGGCTTCGCTCATCGAATAATCAAGATGGCACATAGCCGGCGTGTATTCCTGCAGACCCAGTTCCTTCATCAGCGTACAGATCCCGCATTTATAGAATCTGGCTTCGTATCCGGAATCATCAGGATAAGGAAGAAAGTTCATGTTCCAGGAATATGGATTGCGATCCGCCGCATTCAAGGCTGCTGTCTTTTTCATCCCCTGAATGTCTTTCTTTGTGAATTTCATCTTACCCATCTTCCGGCAGAACCATTTCATTGCCGGGATCATCATTGCCGATTCATAGTATTCCGTCATCTGTTTCACTGTCGGCTTCTCTTTCAGATGAAGAATAAAGGCGCTCAGCATCGCGCAGCTGATGATATTCATCTTGAATCGGTCTCCTTTTTCGAATACCGGGAGTTCCTTAATGATCTTCCGGTATTCTTTTTTTGCTTCTGCAGCGATCCCAGCCGCTTCATTTCTGTGATAATTCAGTACGTTCACAAGCTTTTCCTGAAATGAATTCCCGAATAAAACCCACATGCCCCAGGGCATTCCGCCGTATTTCATCTTTCTTCCCCCTTAAAAACGATCTTATAGATCTTCATCCTGACCAGTCTGTCGCAGAATACCATCATCAGTTTGTGGAAAAGATTCACATTCGAATAGATATCCCGATAGCCTCGCATATAGCTTCTGGTAGAAACCTTCATGAAGCGATCGTTCCAGGTTTTCAGCTCGTTTTCATCTTCGAGCGAGAAGTATGCTTCCACTCCGCTGATTCCCGCTTCTTTCAGCCAGGTCTTGCGCATCATCCTGGCTCCCCGATCGTTGCAGCAGTCAAAAACCACAACGGCACCCGGGAAGCGTTCTGCCATCGTGATAAACAGTCTCCTGACATCTTCTTTTCTGAAATAATAGAAAACGCCTGCCGCAAAGAAAATCGCGCCTTTGCTTCCATCGACGTGATCCATCCAGGAAAAGTCATTCAAGTCGCAGGCGATATTGGTCTCCCTTTCTTTCGTACCTAACAGTTCGTTCCTGATCGCAATCACCTCCGGAAGATCGATGTTGTAACCGTGACAGTGGCCGTTATCCACTTTGTTGAAAGAATCATCCAGACCGCAGCCAAGATTGACCACGGCCGCCTGAGGATGATCGAACAGATAGTTCCTGATTTCCCACAGCAGATCATAGTGACGCTGCGCCACTTCCAAAGCTCCAAAGAGTCCCGCCGGCGATTCCATCAGCTTCCGTTTCGATGCGAAATCATAATCCAGCATCCCGCATATCCGTTCCGCTTCCTTGTCTTCAAACAGTTCCGGATAATGATCGGCACACACCTTTCTTCCATACAAAGGAATGATCAGCGTCTCCTGCACCGTATTCTTTTCAATATGATGCTTTTCCATCTCGTTGTCTTCTTTCTATCACGTCATGACAGCAGTCGCCATCGGAGAGATCGGAGTATCTGGTAAACTTCACATGACGGGTCAGTTTATCATATGCGGAAGTATCGGTATTGCAGAAGATCTTGCACAAGGACCGTATTCCATAGTATTCAAACATCCTTACACACATGCACTTGCTGATGCGATATTCGATTTTGCCGTCAGTTACCTCAAACCGGTCGTAAGTAATGCTCCCGTCTTTCACTCGCTTTTCATGATCGTCGATGTTCCATCTCTCAACGATCGCATAAGCGTTCGGCAAGCGGCCTATCATCTTTTCAAGCAATGTGAATGCTTTTTTCCGTTTCTGGAAAACGCAATCCGAGAAATCCATGATTTCCCGATCTGAAAGACCTTTTTCTTTCAGTTCCAGACACATGGCGATGACCGCATAGATCAGCGGTACATTCATGGTCGGATAGATGTCATGGGCTTTGAATGCGGCAGAATCATACATTTTCCGCAATCGGTTTCCATATTTCTCTGTCATCTCTTCGACATTCGGAAAGCCTTTTTTCTTCAGCGCCATCCGATAAAGCTTGACATATTTACGTATCATTTTATCCATTTGTCCTCTCCTGTCTGGTCTCGTTTCCCTTTTCGAAGACATCATTAATTTCTCTTATCCCAGAGCTACATCCAGCGCCATCATCAGACTGAATCCGAACGCAAAAGCAACCACGCCGATGTTGCTGTGTTTCCCTGCGGACATTTCAGGAATCAGTTCCTCCACTACGACATACAGCATCGCTCCTGCAGCAAAAGACAGGAAATAAGGCATCGCCGGAACGACCAAACCGGCAATGATGACCGTCAGCGCTCCAAACAGCGGTTCCACCGCACCGGACAGAACCCCCAGCCAGAACGACTTGGCCTTACTCTTTCCCTCCGCATACATCGGCATCGAGATGATCGCCCCTTCCGGAAAATTCTGTATCGCGATACCTAAAGCCAGCGCCAAGGCGCCTCCCGTCGTGATATTCCCCGAACCATTCACCAATCCGGCATAAACGACGCCGACAGCCATCCCTTCCGGAATATTATGCAGCGTCACAGCCAGGACCATCATCGCGATCCTCGTCAGCTTGCTGGCAGGTCCTTCGACCTGATCGATCCCCCGATGCAGGTGAGGGATGATCTCATCCAGAAGCAGCAGGAAAAGAATGCCGCACCAGAAGCCGATGAAGGCGGGCAGAAAAGCCCATCTTTCTTTATCGGCACATTGCTCGATCGCCGGCACGATCAGGCTCCAGATCGATGCCGCCACCATCACCCCCGCCGCAAAGCCGGTCAGCGCTTTCTGTATGGAAATCTTCAGGTCTTTTTTTAAAAAGAAAACACAGGCCGCGCCAGCCGTTGTTCCGATGAAAGGGATCAGCAGCCCTGACCATATTTCTTTCTGCAGGATCATCTGCCGAACAGTCCTTTCTTCTGATACGCTTCAACGTTTATATCAGTGCATTCATACCCGGTCTCTTTGATCGCATGAATCAGTTTTTCCCGATCGAAATCTCCATCATAGAGAAATTCCGTTTCCCCTTTCTTGTACGAAGATCTGACCTTTCCCGCTTTCGGAAGGACCTTTCTGACCGTATCGTTCATATGCGCTTCGCACATACCGCAAGCCATGCCATCTATCTTCAAAACAACTTTATTCATATAACCTCCATATAGATTTAAAAGTTAGCATTAACTAACTACTATTATTATATACCAAAACTGCAGATACATCGCAAATTTAAAAACCTGTGTTTTCACAGGTCTTTGCAGAATTTTGGATATCCTATATCATCCTCTTCGATGGCTTGTCTCCGCCATTTTACAAAACTGCACAAAGAATCCGTCTGTAAAGCGACCGTCATGACCTGAGACTCCTCAGATAATCTTTGTGTTCATCGCTTACCCGATAGCTTTCGATCGCTTTCTGAATGGCCTTTTTGTGTACCCACTCATCCAGTCTTCGCTTCTCGAAGTAAGGAACGGTCTCATCATATCTCTTCGCCAGCGCCGTAGCAAAATACCAGGCGACCATCATTTTCAGGTAATAGTCCTTACCCCTCTTATCTGCGACAAGTTCCAGATACTCCTCCTTGAAATCATCGCCCAGGAATTCATTCATCAGCATGCGGATGCCGAACCTTGCCGTATAGACATGCTCGGAAGCGATCCACTTTTTGATATACGGCAGCACTTTCTGACGGTTCTTCGCAAATGCTTTCGGAGTCGCCTGATCCGATACCGGCCAGCAGTCGACATAAGGCAGAAAGCTTTCCACGGCTTCGACGCACGCATCGAAATCTTTGATCATCGAAACGACAAAAAAATGAATCAGGTTTTCCTCGTAATACCGATGCGGTACATCCCGGAGAAACGCATCCCGCTCAGGGCTTTCAGACACTTCTTTGGCGATTTTCCGCATCTCAGGCGTTCTGACGCCAAGAATGGTTTCCGGTGGAATATTCGGAACCAGTTTGATCTGAAACTCGCGGTAAGTGTCATCTTTCACTTCCATAAGCCGGTCATATAGAGTCATTGTCCGTTTCCTTTCTTTGCTGCACAGAGATCAACATGATTGCGAAGATATCGGAAAATCGCTATTGGTATCTGTCAGTTGTTTCTCTTATTATATAAAACAATACCCTTTGTTTTCATCTGAGACCCTGCGGCTGCCTGAGAGAATTTCACAGGTGTTCTGTTCCGTGATAGAATAATGCCGTTGATCCATCTGAAAGGAGCCTCATGAAGAAAGAAAACAAAGGGTTATGGCTGGTACTGCTGGGAGCGATCGCTTTTTCGCTGGGCGGTCTTTTTGTCAAGCTGATTCCCTGGGCTCCGATCTCGACCAATGCCGGAAGATGCATCTTCTCTTCGCTTATCATCTTTCTGTATATCCGCATCAGCGGACATAAGATCCTGTTAAACAAGACAGTCATTCTGGGAGCGCTGTCCGTTGCGGCGATGCTGCTATGCTATGTGGCATCCATGAAGATGACCAGTGCTGCCTCGGCAATCGTTCTGGAATATACGGCACCTGTTTTCATCGTCCTGTTTGAAGCCGTACTTTTCCATAAGAAGCCGACAAGACTCGACCTGATCGTCTGCCTGGTCGTATTCTTCGGAATCGTGCTGGTAGTCAGCGGAGGATCGGAGCACAGGACGCTTGCCGGAGACTTGCTGGCGCTGCTTTCGGGCGTCTTCTATGCATTTACGATCATGCTGAACGATTTCAAAGGAGGAGACTCTCTGTCATCCGTTCTGTTCGGACATATGCTTATGGTACTGATCGGTCTGCCTTTCATCCTGAAAGAAACAGATTTCAGCATCCATACCCTGCTGCTGGTTGCGGCTTTGGGCATCTTCCAGGCCGGAGCGGGATATACGCTGCTGACGGTAGGCCTGAAACATTGCGAAGCTTTGTCCGGTTCCCTTGTCGCCAGCATCGAGCCGGTACTCAATCCGGTCCTGGTAGCTATTTTTTACGGTGAATATGTTTCATCGAAAGCGATCATCGGTGCGGCGATCGTCATCGGCACGATCTGCATCTATAATATCCTTCGGATGAAAAAAGCCAAAACCGCTGAATAATAGATTCCGCTCTCGTCAAACCGCAATAGGGTTATCACTTTTAACGGTCGTTCATATACTGTCGGTTCCGTTCAGTAACGGACAGCCTGCAAGTACAGAATTCAACTTGAACGAAGATAAGAAAAAGAGACCATGAGAATTGATAAGACACCGGTTATCAAGATTGAGTAGGACAGCAAAACAGGACATAACCGAAAAGGAATGTACTTTTTCTTCTGGTCATATCCGTCTGATTATTAACGCGAGAATTGTGACCATCAACAGAATAGACCATTCTTTATCTTTGAAACGAAAACAAATGCCCCTGTTGACAGAATCAGGGACAACCCTATCTGATCAGCGATCGATTTCCAGGCAGCCGTTGAATTTCGCAAAATTGCGTAAAGTTCTTTCCAATGCGGCATTCATCTTTTTCGTCTGCCGGACACCCGGTTCCCACCAGAGTCCCTTTACGTGAAGAACATTTTCCTTGCGATCCACCGCGGTATCGATCCGTCCGACAAAACGGTCCCCAAAAAGAATCGGCAAGGTATAGTATCCGTATCTGCGTTTTTCAGCAGGAGTATAGATTTCCCATGTGTAGCGAAAATTCCATAGCGATAAAATCAGCGCCTTGTCCCACAGCAGCGGATCAAGAGGCGCAATGAACGACATCCTCGGTTTAAGATCTGCCTTCCCTTCAAGAATTGCATGCATGAGCGGATCATCTTCAGATCGGTAATAAAACGGCGTTTTTATCCCTTCTACCGTCAAAGGAACGATATTACCGTTTTTTGTCAGATAAGCAAAGATCTTTTTGCGTTGTTCCGCATTCATATCGATGCCAAGAAAAGCCGTACTGTTTTTATCCCAAAGCAGCCCTACCGCGCCGATTCTTCTTAACACGCGCCAGGCCAGGTATTCTTCTTCGTTCCTGCATGGATTTTCTGCATACAGGATAGACGCCGGCAGATATCTGCTGGAAAGATCGTAATACTTGCGGCTTCCGTTTTTATGATGGATGACAAGTTCGCCATCCGCATATAACTGTTCCAGGACCGATCTTGCCGCCTTGGACTTTTTGTGCCAGTTTCCGCTCCAATGCATGGACGAATGCCAGAAGATCTCCCCTTCGATCGGAAGTGTATCGCTGCAGACCGGACCGTTCTCCTCGATGTAAGCGATGGCCTGTTCTTCCAATTCGCCTAAACCGTCGAAAGTACTTCCAAGTTCACGGCTGCGTTGCCGATACGCAGAAAAATACGGCCAGTCTTCCATCGGCCAGATGGACAGCTCCTTATCGACATAATCCGCCAGTTTCCGGTCCTGATAAAGCAGCTCCTGAAGCATTGTTTTCTTGAAACCTTTGGCCCGGGACTGCAAAGTCAGTTCCGCGTTTTTTCCGCATACATCGACAGGATCATACTGTATGCAGCCTGCCTGACGTATAAAAGAATATGCCCCATCTTTCCCAATGAAACGGTATGCGCCTATCAGCCCCTGTTTTGCCAGAATGAACTGTCCGGCTTGCTGTTTGGTTATCGTAAGCATCATTGTCTGCCACCCTGCTTGTGTAAAAAGTCCTTTTCATGGAAAAACACGGTCATCGCAACAGGCGATATCCGGTTTCGTTTTTATATTCTTCAGAGAAGCCGTCTAATTCAAAGGAGCGTATCGAGAAACAGACTCTCTCGGAGCTTATTCGATACCGGTCTTAGGTACTCTGAAATACTCCGTATCTGATATCTTATTCCAGATCGCTTTGAAGCGATGATCCCCGGTTACGGTATAGCTTTGTCCTGCGTAGTATCTCGATCCTTGCCAGAAAGCGAATACATAGCCGTCTTTGTTAGGCTCAGGCAATTTGATGACCGTGCCTTCCTCGCATTCAACGGTATAGGCCGGCTTCCCATTATAGGAACCGCCATCCAGATCAAACGTGAGAGTAAATAGTTTCGCCACTTCAACCGTGACCGTGACTTCCGAAGCGGGCATGGTGAATGTATCGTCTTCGCTGACTTCGATTCCCTTTCCTTCCGGATCGGTGACCTTAATGCTCTTGATGACATATCCCGGGACATCGTTTCGTTTGACAGTCACCGTTTCGCCGGCAGCTGCCTTTTCCTGATCGAGCTCGATGAATGGCGCCGACTCTTCCGGAACAGCGATCGCATAGTAGCGAATAAAGGCTGCCGAGATCATGACGTTGGATTCAGGCATCGTAAATTCATAGCCGTCCGCCGTTTCGGTCACATCGACTACATTTCCGTCGGCATCTTTCACGCTGATCGAAGCAAGCCGATAGTTTTCATCGGGACTGATACTAAGGATGACGGTATCTCCGCCATTGGCTTTTGTTCTGTTCGAAACCACGCTGCCGTTTTCTGTTTCATTGACAGTAACGGTGTATTGATTCTTGTTGACGATCAAAACATCTGTGGCGTGGTTTCCGTTAGCATCAACGATGGTCTTATTGTCAGATTTGAGTTTTCCGTTTGCAGGCTTCTCGATGGTCAGTTCGTTGCCAAGAACGATGCCGGCATTACAATAGATACCGCTCTCGTCGGTGTTTCCTTTTGCAGCTACGCTTATGATACCATTGCCGATCGTCATCAGCCCTTCGCTGGCGATCCCGATGTCAGTGGCTTCGCTCTTTATCTTGCCTCCGCTGATCGTCAGCTCCTGGTCAGTAATAATGCCTATTGCATCATTGCCCTGTGCATAAGCATCGATTTCTCCGCCGCTTATGACCATCTCCCCCCAAATGCCATCATCAGCCCAGAAAGAGATCGCATTCGATGAAATACTCTGTCCGAGCGAATAAGCCTTGGCAGTGATCTTGCCTCCGGATATCGTGATGCCTTCAAAAGTACTGATCGCATCGTTTCCAATCAACGTGCCTGATCCTGAACATGTTACGATGAGTTCGCCGCCTGAAATGTCGATCGTTTTCCATCGGGTTCGAATGCCGCAGCCATAATCATCGGATATGCTTTCTATCTGCAGCTTTCCATCCGACATGGTAAAGCTTCCCTCGCAGATTCCATCGGCATAGATTCCCTTCGAATGAAGCGTTATGTCGCCTCCGCTGATTACCGTATCTCCTACGATCCCCATTGAATCATAGCCGCTGGTGATGTCGATTGTAACCGTACCGCCGCTGATCTGAACAGTTCCGCCCATTAAACCGGTCGGATTGCACAAAACGCCTCCGGTAGATTTCACCGTTATGGTGACTGTTCCGTCCTGAATGCTGAGAGTGTTGCCGGCTTTCATGCCATAGGTATCGTCCGCATCCTTGACATCAACCGTAATGTTCCCTCCCGCTATAGTCAGGCTTCCGCCTTCGACCAGGATTCCGTATTGCGAACTCTTCAATGTTGCGTTGCCTTGAACGATAAGGTCGAGATTCTTTGCGTGAATCGCTTTTTCGAGTTCCGTGCTCAAGACAGGCGAGTCTAATGTAAGGATCCCGGATGACGGATCGTATTTTGCTTTCCCGCCATCGCCGAGAATGTCATCTTTATTTTCAGAAGTGACTGGAATGCCTCCGACCCACAGGTCATAAGACTCCGGCTCTTCCGCCCTGACAGCTCCGCAAGGGCTCAGAACAAGCATCGTCATTGCAACGACCAGAATATTCAAAACCGTTTTTCTAAAATGTTTCATACACGCGCTCCCATCGAAAAGAAGATCATAATTTTATTAATATTTATTATATATCAAAAAAGATCATGGACATCAAAGCGCATCGGTCACATGATCTTTCCGTCTTAAGACATCATTTCATCAACGCTTACCACTCTTCAAGCGTTTTCTCTTTATCGATCGTCTTCCAGACCTTGCAATAGACGCCAATGAAGACGGCCAGCTGAAAAGCCAGCTGTACCAGATAGACGATCGTCGTTCCGGTATCGCCGGTCGTATAGGAAGCACTGTCATCCATGCCCTTGAATGCAAATATCTCGTCCAAAAAAGACGGCAGGAAGTCGTTGAGACCATGCACCAGCGCCATCCCGAAGAGATTCCTGGTCTTCCAGTAAACGAACATGAAGGTCGCTGATGTCAGCGCCAGATTGGCGATTTTCAATGCAAACTGCAGGACCTGCTGCGGATCGCTAAAATCCGCACCGGACACATGGACATATCCGAAGATCAGGCCGGAGATCAGCGATGTCCACAGAAACGGATGCCTGGTTTTTTTAAACAATGGAAGCAAGGCATCGCAAGCGCAGCAGCGATAGCAGGCTTCTTCATAGATGCCCACCAGCATCATGCAGACAAAGAAGAGGACCAGTTTCATCACCCAGCCATCCTCAAGCGCAGGTTTGTCATCAAACAGGGTAAACAGACCCATGAAAAAGAAAAGAAGCGGGAAGATCAGGTTTGGAAACAGCGTTTTCACCACATAGCCTGTCTGACGGAACATCGTCTGAAAAGTCTTCTTTCCGGAAATCAGATACAGAAAGACCAGCGTTACCACGCTGATGACGATCGATTCCACCAGCAATTCATATGGGCTTTCAGGCATCAGTTTGTAGAAGTGTATCATGATCAGGATCATCACGACGACACTCAGCAGATACAAAGCTAACTTCAGCAGTTTCGGTTTACTATTCTCGTTCATTTCATCCCCTCTGATTTATTTCATATTTTTTATCATAGCAGATTTATCCGAACCAGTTTATAGTAACAAACTAAAAAAACGCCGTTCTTCTCAAAACAGCGTTTTTTATATTTCAAGTTCAACTCTCTTTTAGTGCGACACTTCGTAATTCTTGTCGTTGATGTTGATGAGGTGGTCGCCGATCCTTTCCACATCGCTCGCCAGCTTCAGGAACTGGGCTCCCGCTTCCGCGCTGCAGAGGTTCTTGCCCAATCTGGCGATATGATTCTCCGCCATCCGGGCAGTAAGATCATCGACCTTGTCTTCGATCTTCATCGCCTTGACAAAGCTCTGTCTGTTTCCGGTCTCATAGACTTCCATGCTCAGATCATAGAGCTGATTGATCAGATCCGTGAGTTTCCTGACTTCTTCTTTTGCGTCATCGGAGAGTTTCTCGTCATATTCGATCAGATTGTTTGTATATTCCATGATGTTTTCGCTGTAATCGCCGATCCTTTCGATATCGGCAATCGTCTTATAGGTCGAGCTCAGATAGAGATAGTCTTTTCTGCTGATGTTGTTCGAACCGGTCAGTTTCACGATGTATTCGACCAGACTCTTGTTCAGGAAGTTCAGCTCCTTCTCGTTATCGGCAAACGCTTTCTTGTCGGCGATATTCTGTTCGACGAAGGAACGGATGGAATCATTGAAATTGCGCATGGCGATGCCGGCCATGTTGACGATTTCCTTCTTCACCTGAGAGACCGCGATCGCCGGCGTCATCAGCATGTTCTCATCGACATAGTAGAATCTCAAGATCTCCTGATCCTGCTCGCCATCCGGAACGATCTTCTTCGACAGCGAGACAAACAGATCGGTAAAAGGCAACGCAAGAAGCACGGAAGCGATATTGAAGATCGTATGGAACATCGCCAGCTGGAAATGCGGCGTACCCGGGAACATGTTTTCGAAGAAGATGCCGATCGAATAAGGACTGGCCACTTTGATCAAGGTATCGATCAGAAGCACCAGCAACGCTCCGCCGGTATTGAAGATCAGCTGGATCACGGCCGTCCGCTTGGAATTGGTGTTGCTGGACATGGCGGCCATCATGCCGGTAAAGCAGGTCCCTACGTTCGCGCCCAAGGTGATGTAGATGCCTTGTTCGAGACTGATCAGGTTTGCCGCGACCATGGTGATCGCGATCGAAGTCATCGCCGCCGAAGAATGGATGATCGCCGTGATGATGGCTCCTGCCGCCATCAGGAAAACGACATTATTCAGCGAAGAAAGGAAGATCTTCAGGCTTTCCAGTTCGGAAAAAGACTTCATCGAAGAGGACATCAGACCCAAACCGATGAAAAGGATACCGAAACCGGAGATGATCTCTCCCGTTTTCTTCAGATTATCCTTCTTGGCGATCGATGAGATAATGACGCCCAATCCGGCGAATGAGGAAAACAGGATGTTGAGATCCACCGTTTTCGCATTGAACAAGCCTA
>CADBPB010000047.1 GCA_902796525.1 uncultured Erysipelotrichaceae bacterium
AAACAATATGTCCTTGCATATCGTGAAACTGGGCAGTTCTTTAGTAAATCTGATAACACCGCTGTTTTTATATTTCTATTGCCGGAAAAAGTATCACATCATCAGCGGAGTAAAGCCTAAAGAAGATAAGATCCCGCAGAAATGGGATGCGGCTGCTCATGAAGTTGCTTCCTTCATCAACAACAATACCGATATCGTGATTTTGACGATGTTTTCGAATCTTCTGGAGATTTCAGTCTATACGGTATACCATTATGTCATCGCCAATCTGAAGAAGATCGTCACCAAATTCACCGTCGGATTCGGCAGCGCTTTCGGCGATATGTATGCCAGAGGCGAGATCGAACTGATGCATAAGAATCTGAGCATTTTCGAGCTGATCATCTATTCATTCACTTCAGTACTGTATTCCGTCACCATGGTCATGATCCTGCCATTTGTCGCGATCTACACCAGAAGAGTAACGGATGTGAACTATATCCGTCCGATGTTTGCTTTCCTGCTGGTGATCGGCGGCGTTTTCAACTGTTTTCGTGTTCCTTACCGGGTCATTACCATCGCGGCAGGCCACTACAAGCAGACCAGAAACGGAGCGATCATGGAGGCTGTCTTGAATATCGTCATTTCCGTCGTTGGTGTAGCGGTTTTTGGCCTGAACGGTGTCGCTCTTGGATCGCTGGCAGCCATGGCATTCCGGACGCTGCAGTATGTCATCTACCTTTCAAAGAACATCATGAACCGGGATATTCGTTATTTCCTTAAACATGCTATTCTCTGTTTCGCGATCATGATCGCCGTCTATCTGCTGGCACAGCTCTATCTGCCATCTTCTTTAGATAGCTGGATGGATTGGATCATCTATTCCGCCGTTACAACTGCAATCGCTGTCGCTTTGACGCTGTCCACGGATTATCTGTTCTATAAGGAGGATCTGTTCAATTTCATCGGGAAACTGAAAAACAACTTTCTGAGGAAGAAAAAATCATGAAGAAACTGACACTGGAAGAATGCAAAGCCATCTCTCTGGAAATCCTGCTGGACATTGCTGACTACTGTGAAAGACATGGGCTCCGGTATTTTTTAAGTGTCGGGACTCTGCTGGGGGCGGTACGTCACAAGGGTTTCATTCCCTGGGACGACGATATCGACATCATGATGCCCCGCCCGGATTATCAGCGTCTTCTGAATGAATATGACGGGAAGTATAAACTGCTGAAACCCGAAACAGGATTTTTGTATTATGCCAAGGCATACGATCCTTCTACTGTCAAATATGAAGCTGATACGGACTATAGGAAGTATAAGCCTCTCGGAGTGGATATCGATATCTTTCCTTTGGATGGGATCGTCAACGACGAAAAGATCATCGATAAGCTGTATAAAAAAGACTGCATCCTGGAGATGCTGCTGCGGCTGTCGAACCAACCAATCTTCTTGAGAAAGAATCCGCTCAAGGCAATCAACCGCATCATTCCCAGATTCATCGGAAGCAGGAACCTGGTGAAAATGATTGAAAAGAACGCGATGACTTATGGCTATGATGATAGTGACTATGTGATCCGCATGCGCTGGTCTCCCAACGGTTTCACCGGTGCTTTGCCTAAAGAGGTGTTCGATACCGCTTATGGCGAGTTCGAAGGCCATTCATTCCGCATTCCGAAAGGATACGATGAATTCCTGACAGCTTTTTTTGGCGATTATATGACCATTCCCAAGGAAGAGGACAGAGTGACGCACGCTTTCGAGTGCTACAGGATCGAAGAATGAAAACGAAGGTCGTTGAATTTATCGGCAGGATACAGGACGGAGGAGCGGAAACGCTGGTCAAAGATTATGCGCTGCTGCTGGATAAAGATCTTTTCGAAGTGACTGTCCTATGCGAGGATTATGTGCCGCAGTCGAGTGTCTATAAGCAGATGAAAAAGAACGGCGTCAGGATCATCGCCATGTATGAACCGTCGTTTCTTGTAAACAAGATATTGGCCAGACTGCTGGGCAAGAGGTATGTCGCCTTCCTGTTCAGGAAAGCGATTGGAAAACTTCGACCCGATGTGATCCATACGCATCTGGAACTGCTGGAAGTGCTGTATCATGCCCGCGATAGTTTGAAAGGGATCAGACTGCTGTTTACCTGTCACAATCCGCCAAGGATGCTGATCGGGGACGAACGTCCGAAAGAAAGGGATGCCTGCCGTTTTCTTTTGGATCACCATGGCCTGCAGATCATCGCTCTGCATGAAGATATGGCAAAAGAAATCAATGAAATGTTCGGCATCGACAGTTGTGCCGTGATCAGAAACGGCGTCGATTTTGTGAAATTCCGCGATATCTCTGAAAGCAGACACGAGATCAGAAAAAGCCTTGACATCGCTGACAGTACCTATGTCATCGGACAGATCGGTCGTTTCGCCTATCAAAAGAATCCGGAATTTACGATAAAAATATTCAAGAAACTGCTGGAAACCAAGGAAGACGCCTGTCTATTGCTGATCGGCAGAGGAAAAAAAGAAAAAGAGCTGCGTCAGCTCATTCATGATCTGAAAATCGAGGATAAAGTGAAGATGCTGATCAGCCGCGATGATATTCCGCATCTGCTTAAGGCGATGGATGTGTTCATCCTGCCTTCGCGTTTCGAAGGTCTGGGGATCGTGCTGATCGAAGCACAGGTCTCAGGACTTCCTTGCGTGGTTTCCGACCGCGTTCCCGAGGAAGCTTATCAGAGTCCGTCAATTACCCGTCTGAGTCTCGAT
>CADBPB010000048.1 GCA_902796525.1 uncultured Erysipelotrichaceae bacterium
ACCGATGTCCACACGCAGGAGACCTATGGCAATCCGGATGTGCCGATCAACGAACTGGCCCACAATGCCATCGGGCACGATTCCAATGCGATCGTCGTCACGGAAAACGACAGCAACAAGCGGATCACGGTCGAAGATGTCAGATCGATGAGAGAAGAGATCGGCGATTTTCCGATTATCGTCGGTTCAGGAGTCAAAACGTCCAATGTCCTTGAATACTTCGAGTATGCTGATGCGGTCATCGTCGGCCGCGGTTTCAAGACCGGCGACCGGGTCGATCCGAAACTGGTAAAGGAATTTATGGACGTCGTCCATACGAAATACTGAAAAATAAGCCGTTTCCAATGAAACGGCTTTTTTGATCGTTATTCCTGAAGAAACTTTTTATTTTTCTGTTTTTTCGATATAGTTCAGGATCGCGTCGACGGCTTTCCTGACGTTGTCGAGAGATGTCGCCAGATTGACTCTGACCCAGCTGCTGTAGCGTTTCGCGAAAGCTTCACCCGGATTGGTCAGGATCTTGCAGTGGTCGATCAGGCATTGGGAAGCGGATTCCTGATCGCTGTAGTTTCCCAGATCGAGGAACAGCAGATATGAACCCTCCAGCGGCGTCATATTCAGATACGGACCAAGATGGTCTTTGACATAGTGATAGTTCTCGAAGACGACGTTATTCAGAGCATCCATCCATTCTTCGCCATATCTGTAGGCGTAGTACGTCGGCAAGGAGTTGGCGACATTGATGCCGCCCGTATGGTGCAGCTGCTGATAGGCGATCAGCCGGTTGCGCAGTTTTTCGCTGGCGATAACGATATGGCTGTGGCTGAAGACAGCCAGAGAGAAGGACTTGGATGCGGCAATGATGCTGATGATCCGGTCCTGATATTCTTTGAACGACAATGCAGGATAGAAGGTCTGGTCCGGCATGATGATGTCGGAATGGACCTCATCGCAACAGATAAGGACCCTGTATTTCTTGCACAAAGCAAAGAGCTCTTCCAGTTCGCCTTTCTTCCATACCCGTCCGACCGGATTGTGCGGCGAACAAAGCATCAGCAGTTTCACTTTCTTTTCTTTGAACTTTGTTTCGATATCCGCATAATCGAAGGTAAAATAGCCATCCGTATCGATCAGTTTCGATTCCACGACTTTCCGTTTCGTTTTCAGGATCGTATCCCTGAACGGCGGATATAGGGGAGTATTGATCATGATCGGATCGTTCTCTTTCGTAAATGAGTGGATCACCTGATACATGGCGTCGACCGCGCCTTTGGACGAGCGGAACCATTCCTGCCGGTAGGCGACGCTGTTTCTCTTCTTGTGCCAGGCGATCACCGTATCGTAGTAGTCTTCCGGCAGATTCGCGTAGCCGTAGTCTCCGTAAGCGATGAAGTCGTTCAGGTGAGCGATGATCCTGTCGTCGCAGCGGAAGTCCATATCGGCGATCCACATCGGCAGGCAGCCCATCTGTCTTCCTCTGGCCCATTTGATCGAAGCGGTATCCTTGCGTTCGATATAATATTTTTCCGTAAAAGTCCGATTGTTCATACGTATATACCTCTGCTTTAATTATAGAATATTATTATGGGCATTACCTACAACTGCTGGCACGGTTGCCACAAAAAATCGGAAGGCTGTCTGCACTGCTACGTGTATCGGAGGGATCTTTCGATCGGCGTCGACAGCAATATCGTATACAAAACGAAATCGTTCGATCTGCCGGTCCGCAAAGACAGAAACGGCAGCTATAAATATCCCCGAGGGACGAAATTCGACCTGTGTTTTTCTTCCGATTTCTTTATCGAGGAAGCCGATGAGTGGCGTATGGATGTGCTGGAAATGATCAGAGAAAGAAGCGACTGCGAATTCTTCTGCATCACCAAGCGTCCGGAGCGGATCATGACGTGCATCCCCGATATCGGAACCTATCGGAATCTGACGGTCTACTGTACGATGGAAAACCAGAAGCGTTTCGATGAACGGGCGCCGCTGTATCTGGATCTGCCATTGAAACGGAAAGGAGTCATGATGGAGCCGATGCTGGAAAGGATCGATTTCAGCGGATACTATGACAAAATCGATATTGTGGCGATCGGAGGAGAATCCGGAGAAGATGCCAGGCTGCTGGATTTTGAATGGGTCAAAGAGGTAAGAAAACGATGCCTTGAACACGGCATCGATTTCTATTTCCATCAGACGGGAGCCAGAATAAAAGTGAACGGGAAGATCTATGAGATCCCCCGCAGCAAGCAGCATTCCCAGGCGCGCAAGGCGTTTAAGGATCAGTACTGAATCTTGTCCAGCACTTCTTTCGCTTTGTCTTCTCCGATCAGAACGGAGATGATCTCATAGGCGAACTCAAAAGCGGCGCCAAGGCCTTTTCCGGTGATGAACTTTCCGTCACGGACCGCTTTCGCATGTGCAGGGACATGACCGTTCTCGAAACCAGGGAAACAGGTGAAGTGTTCATCTTTCAGCAGTCCTTTATGCAGCAGGATGCTCGGTGCGGCGCAGATGGCGCAGACATATTTCTCCGATGCGACAAATGCATCGATCAGTTTCTGTACCCGTTCGTCCTTTTCCAGATTCAGGGTGCCCGGCATGCCTCCCGGCAGGATCAGACAGTCATAATCTCGGGGATCGATCTCGTCGATCAGAAGATGCGGCTGAAATGTGACTTCGTGGGAAGACACGATCGTCTGGGAAAGACCGGCGAGTTTCACATCGATGCCTGCCCGGTAGAGCAGATCGTAGGTCACCAGCGCTTCACATTCTTCCAGTCCCTGGGTTACCAGTATGATAGCTTTCATGTTTTTATTATAAGGCATTTGTAGTAAAATGGTGTTGTTATGAAGAGACTGATGGATATCTACGAGAGCTGCAAGACGCCGATCCGGGTGGCTTATTTTGCGTTCGTTCTGATCGCGTTCGGCTTTCTGGTCCAGAACCCGAATGTCAACATCTTTTATACGTTCCGTTCGAGCATCATCCTGTTCATTGCCGAGCTGGCGCTGCGTATCGGCGAGTTTACGGTCATGAATCTGCCGATCATTTTCATGCTGAATTTCGTCTGCAAGAGAGCCTACAACGCTTCGCCTGTCGTCATGTCGCTGATCGGCTACTTCACGTTCCTGGTCACGACGATGCTGCTGTCTCCGCAGAACCTGGGAAGCCAGGCATATATGAGCGGTTCCGGGATCGGCTCCATCTTCAATGTCGCGACAGGAAGCAGGTCACCGCTGGAAACAGGCATGATCGGCTCCTTCCTGGTCGCATATGCCACCAGGGCGGCATTCATCTTCTCGCGTCACCGCAGCAACTATTCTCTGACCAATCTGTTTTCCAGGGATATGGCAGGGATCGTCTATAATTTCGTTTTCTGCTTTCTTTTAGGAGTCCTGGTATCTTATTCCTATCCGTTCCTCTACAGTTATCTGCAGAGAACGATCGCCTTTATCGGTTCTGATCTTTCTGATCCGATGCGCATCGGTCTGTACTCCATTCTGGACCGTGTCCTTTCGATTCTTGGCTTAGGAAACATCATCCGCTATCCGTTCTGGTTTACGGCGGCAGGCGGTTCTCTGTCCAACACGATGACCGGACAGAGCATCCTGGGCGATGTGAATATCTTCAATTATGTCAAAGATACGAACAGCGCCTATGTCGGAGCAGGACGTTTCATCACCCCGTACTACGTCATAAACATGTTCATGATACCGGGGATCTATCTGGGAACTTTATGTTCCGTTTCGGACAAGAAAGACCGCAACTACCTCTGGATCATGTTTGTGGTGGCGATCCTTTTGTCGATTGCTGCCGGCAATCCGCTGCCGGTCGAACTGCTGATGCTGCTGACATCGCCGTTGCTTCTTATCGTCTATCTGCTGCTGATCGGTCTTGTTTCCGAATTCATGGTCAGCCATGGCGTCTATCTCGGCTTCAGCGGCAACGTCACGAATATCCTGACCGCGATGCCGGGAAGCTTTGCCGACTACATCATCAATATCCGCAACGCTTCGCTGGCTTATTCTTTGCGCTCGATCGCATTGATCGGAGCGGTCGCGTTCCTCATCTGTTTCCTGATGACCTGGCTGTACTACCGTTTCATCGCGTTTGATTTTGTCAAGACAGGCAAGGGCGATGAATTCGTCAGGATGCTGATCGATTCGGTAGGCGGGATCGACAATATCATCGATGCCGGTGCGGGTCTGTTCAAGCTGAACGTCTATCTGAAGGAACCGGAACGGATCTCGATCGAGAAGATACAGGATACCGGCGTCCACCGCGTATCGGAAACAAGAGACGGCTTGTCCTTCGAGATCGGTACCTCGAGCTATGCGATCGCCCGCAGGATCAAGAAACAGCTGAAAAAGTAATATTTTTCATTGCATTTATTGGAAATTTAGCATAAAATTGAAGAGTATTTGAGAAAGGGTGTTTTTATATGTCAACAAAAAGAACGTATCAACCAAGCAAAAGAAAACGTCAGAATACCCATGGATTCCGTGCCAGAATGGCTACGGTAGGGGGCCGCAAGGTGCTCGCCAGACGCCGTGCCAAAGGCAGAAAGGTATTGTCTGATTAAAGTCACTTATGTGGCTTTTATTTTATGAATAAGCGTTTACGGATCAAAAAGAACGAAGAGTTTTCGGAAATCATCTCTTACCGTCATTCGAAGGCAGGTAAGACTTTTATCGTGTATTACGAAGATCGCAAGAAGGAGAATGCCAGGGTCGGGATCTCCGTTTCCAAGAAGCTGGGAAACGCGGTCGTGAGAAACAGGATCAAGCGTCAGGTGCGGGAGATGCTGAGGGCTCTGATGGATTTCGATTCCTATGCCCGCGATCTAGTCGTCATCGTCAGGAAACCGTATCTTGAGCAAAGTTTTTCCGAGAATAAAAATGATTTGGAAAAGATGCTTAAACAAGTTATAATATAGCAGTATGAATAAGGAGAGTCTTATGACAAACAAACGCATAACGAGGCTATTGACAGTTATAGCGATCGCATTTGTATTAACAGGATGTTCCACATCAAGTGAGCTGATCACTTCGGATACCCATTTTGCAGATGTGATGAATGACGGTTTCTTTGCTGCAGTCATCACTTACCCTCTGGCACAGGCGATCAACCTCCTGGAGCCGAGAGTGGGCATCTTTCTGGCAGTAACGATCGTTACGATCGTGATCAATGCCATAGCGATGATTTTCACATTCAAGTCTTCTGTCGGCATGCAGAGAATGCAGGAACTGCAGCCGGAGATGCAGAAGATCCAGGCCAAATACGAAGGCAGGACCGATGACGTATCTCAGCAGCGCATGGCGATGGAAATGCAGCAGCTGTATTCCAAATACAATGTGAATCCGCTCGGCGCTTTGCTTTCCACGTTTATCCAGTTCCCGCTGCTGATCGGCATGTACAATGCCGTTAGAAGATCGGAGAAGGTCGCGAATGCCACATTCATGGGCGCGAGCCTTTCGATGAGCCCGAGCCAGGCGATAAAAGAAAAAGCCTGGGTCTGCCTGGTGATCTTCATCCTGATGGTCCTTTGCCAGTTCCTTTCGATCAAGCTTCCGCAGATCCTGGCCAACAAGCATGGCAGGGAAGAAGCCGAGAAACATCACAAGACCTATCAGAAACCGGAGAATCAGAACATGATGATGACCTACAGCATGCTGCTGATGATTGCTTTCGTCATGTATTCCTGCCCGACGGCGTTATCGCTGTATTACTGCATTTCGTCTATCGTCAATATCGCTAAGACACTGATCATCGACAAGATGACGCATAAGGAGGCGTGACATGAAACAATATACCGGAAAAACAGTCGAAGAGATTCTGAATACGATCGCAGCGGAACAGGACTGCACCGTTGAGGATATCACCTACAACGTCATCGAAGAAGACAAGGGCGGCCTGTTCGGCATGCACAAATCCGCAACCATCGAAGCTTTTACCGCAAAGGATGTCAAAGAGTTCATCTTCGATTATCTGGGAGCCTATTTCACCGAACTGAACCAGGGCGTAGCGATTGAGATCATTCTCGACACCAACAAGGACAAGGAAGGCGAACTGCTCTACAGAGTCATTCTCGATGCGGAAAACAACGCGATCGTAATCGGCAAGAACGGTCAGACCCTGAGAGCCATTTCGACGGTCCTGAAGGCCGCTGTGAATGCCACCTTCAAAAAGAGGATCGATCTGGTGGTCGATGTGAACCATTACAAGGAAGACCGCTACAAGAAAGTCAAGTCGATC
>CADBPB010000049.1 GCA_902796525.1 uncultured Erysipelotrichaceae bacterium
AGAAGCGGTTTCGGAGATTACAGGAAGAAATAGAATGAAATGCGTCTATTGCGGAAAAGAATATAACGAAGGCGGAACGACGGTCGCTGTGTCGAACGGCACGTTCGATGTCTGTTCCAACGAATGCAAGAAACAGGTTCGGGAATATCTGAACAAAGATATGCAGTATAAGAACCGTTCCTATATCATGATCTTCTGCGGAAGCATCGGTTTTATCTTGTCGACTTTTATTTTCTCCGGAACATACAAACTCGTACCGATGTATCTGGGCATGATCGTCATGGGCCTGGGACTGGCCATCTATCCGTACATCTTTTCGAATTTTCTGACCTTTACGCATTATCCGATAAAGAAAGCGACGCTGGTCGTACGCATCATCGGAGCGCTGGTCATCGTCTTGTCGCTGTTCTTCCTTGGCGCGACATTCCTGGGGGCATGATATGAGTATCGATATTATCGTTGTGATCGGTATGATCGTGGCTGACCTGGTACTGGTCCTGGAGATCCTGTATTTCATTTTCCGCCGGAATGTATCCAATCAGCTGATCCGGGCCGCTTTCGAACGGAATGAAGCGAAATTCGAGGCGATCTCGAATACCCTCGTTGCGAAACTGTTGAGCAGTTTCGACAAGGAACTGATCCGTTTCAATGTCGCGGAACTGCAAAGGGATGATGCGCTGATCGAGAAGCAGATCAAGGTGTTCGAAGAGATGGACCTCAAGGATTCCCAAAAGAAAAAGGTCTATCCGCAGATCTTCTACTACTACATCGACCGAAAGCGCAAGGAAGATGCGACCCGTTATTATGAAAAACTTGCACAATTCGATGTCTATCGCAACAAGCGGGATATCGAAATGACTTATGATGCCTATATCCGGGGATCTCATATGTACCTGGAGGAAGCATTGAAGGATCTTAAGAAGACATCGAAACTGGAGCTGCCCGCCAAGGAAAGACTGGTAGCCAGAATGTATGCCAACAAGGGGATCAATGCGGAAGCCAAGAAATACAATTCCCTGGCGGATAAGCATGAGGCTGAACTGAAAGGGAAGAAAGCATAGAAGGGCATCATGCCCTTTTTACTAGGAAGACAGGAGGCAGATATGGATGCGTTGGAACGAATCAGCATGATGGAACGGCGCCTGAATGAGACGAACGAGCTGATTAAGGAAATCACAGCTGTCCTTGACAGGATCGAAGAAACGAAAGAAGAGATCTCCGCATTATTTAATTATTTCGGAAGCAACGAATGGTACGAAGACAGAGAAAGAAAACTGCCGGAAGATATGCCTGCAGGAGTATTGTCTGAGGATCCGGTATATGATGCGATCACAGAATTGAAAGAAGAAGCCATCCGGATGCTGGAAACGGCTACCGATCTCTTGAAGAACCGCATCTAGCCTATGGAACCCTATAAAATCGGGGAAACGGTGGCTGCCGCAGGAAAGACATTTCGACTGATCAGCCTGCTTGGGCATGGAAAAGGCGGTTATTCCTATCTGGCAGAATGCGAAGATGGCCATGTCGTACTGAAACGGATACATCATGAGCCTTGCGACTATTACCGTTTCGGCAACAAGATCGAAGCGGAAATCCGAGATTATCAGAGATTGCTTGAAACAGGCATCAGGATGCCGAAGATGCTGGCAGCCGATCCGGAACAGGAGATCATCATCAAGGAATACATATCCGGGAAGACCGCTTTTGCTTGCGTATGCGATGGAACAGACATGGATCCGCTGATCAGTCAGGTGAAAGAGATGGCGGAAAAGGCCAGATCTTTCGGGATCAATATCGATTATTTTCCAACCAATTTCATCGTTCGTGAAGGACTGATCTGGTATATCGATTATGAATGCAACGATTACATGGAAGAATGGAACTTTGAGAACTGGGGCAGCCGATACTGGAACGATACACCGGATTTCAGAGCGTATCTTCGGCAACATCCCGAGATGCTATAATTGAATCATCATGATGAAAAAGCTTAACGATACGATGGAGGCAAGGAAGATCCGAAACATTGCGATCCTGATGGGGTGCGTTCTTATTACCGTTATCGTTGCATGGAATGTTTCTGGAGGTGGGATCATGAGTATTTTTTCAGGAGAGAAGACCGTCGGCAGGGATATCGGATCAGAAGAGATCACGGATTTCTATTACACCTATTCGTCATCGACGTATCCGCCCGACTATCAGCGTTATCGTTTCTATGCCGAAAACGGGCAGCATTATTTCTATCACGAAAAAAGGGAAGGCGACCACTGGCCTTTGACTGAAGACGATATCACGGTTTCCGGAAGCAAAGTCTTGTCCGATGAGGAATGGAATAGATTCTTTGGATATTTATCCGGCGGAACAGTAAAAAACAGGAACGAAGATGTCGTCGATGGTGACGCGGGACCCTGGCTTTATCTGTATTGGAAGAACGATCATGGCACGATGCAGGAATTCGCTTTCGCTTCCTGGAATATACTGAAAGAGTTCGAACAGTATTGTATCGATCTGATGCAACCGGGATATTGAACAAAAGCATAAAAAAATCACTCTGAATCGAGTGATTTTTTGTTTCATTTCATCGATGATCAGTCGTCGATCGCCAGACCGCTGATATTGTCACGCGATGCGCAAGTCTTGCAAAGACGGACGCGGTTAGCGGCGATCGCCTGTTCGACCGTACCGTAAGTCAATGTTTCGCTGCGGTTGAGATGCTGGCAGTCGTCATGAGTGTGATAGACCTTGCCGAATGTTGTCCAGTAGACCGTTGTCGAACCTAAGGTATCCATTGCGGCATCTTTCTGTTCGATCGAAACCGGATTCCAGTCATAAGAGAACAGACCGCCGATCAGAAGGCAGATCACGGCCGCGACAGTGGCGACCGTCTTGGTCTTCTTGTCTGCATCCTTGTTGGTGAGAACCAGGATGATGAATGGGAAGAAACAGATCGCCATGGCGATCAGGCCCATGTTGTTCCACAGCCAGAATTTGACTTTGTTCTCTTCGGAAACAGGATCGATATGATTCGCTTTCTTCCAGAACTGCGCACCGATGATGACAGCGATCAGATCCAGTACCAGGAAAGCGACCAGCTGGTACAGCTGAGGCATGAACTTGAGGTCCAGCCTGCCTAAGAAAACAAACAGAGCGCAGACTTCAAAAGCCAAAGCCAGGATCCAAAGCAGGAAAGCAGCGATCCGTAACGGTTTCGGATTGCCGACAGGCTTCGCTTCTTTCACTTTTCCCGTTCTGGTAACTGCTTCTTCAGTTTCCGGAGCGGCAGCGACGTATTTTTTCTCTTTTTTTGTTGCCATAATTTACTCCTTAATGCAATATTTATCTCTATTATATGACTTTTTTATCTCCGCAAGCAAAAACATGTTTCTCCTATTGACTATGGTCATGCATCTTTCTATTATTACAAGTAGGAGATCGTTTATGAGTCTGATAGGGAAACCGATCGTATCACGCGCCAGCAAGATGTCTGGCCAGATTACAGGAATCGAAGGTAATGAACTGAAAGTCACTTTTACGAAGATGCAGGAGATTTCTGTGCCTTTGCAGAAAGCGGAAGATCTTCTTATCCTGGACGAAGATTCTTTAAAAGAGCTGCGTTCTTTGATCAAGGAAAACAGCCGGAATTCTGTAGAAAAGGTTTCCAAAGTTCCGACTTATATCGATGATTATCAGGAAGAAGAGGAACAGGCCGACCCGGATGAAGAAGGTCCGGCGGAACTGGGGATCGTTTCTGAAGCCGATACGGAGGAAGAAACGGAATAAGCACAGTCCTTCTGTGCCACGTAGAGAAGCATAGCCATCCATGGATGGCTTTTTGATACCGGAGTCCATTTGCGATACTATAAAAGCAGATAAAGGAGTACAGATAATATGAGCAAATACGCTGTTTTAGGTCAGCCATACAAGATCCGTAATGTCGAGATCAAGAACCGTTTTACGGTGATCCCGATGACGATGGGATCTTTGTCTTACGATGAAGAAGGCGGATTTTCTGATAATCTGATCCACTACTTCGAATTGCGGGCGAAAGGAGGCTTCGGACTGATTATTCCGGGTGCGGCAGCGACCGACTATCACGTCGATCCTTATTCCGCTCTGGGACCGAATGTCAACACGAACAGGCACTGGCAGGAAAGAGCCAAGGTGCTGGTCGATACGGTCCATAAATATGGCACGAAGATCTTCTGCCAGCTGACGATGGGCCTGGGGCGCAATTATCCCGGGCTGCCGGGTCCTTCCGAGAATCCGGTCTGGCGCACGCCCGATCAGGTTTCTCCTGCGATGACAAAAGAGCAGATCCGGCAGAAGATCGCCGATATGATCGAAGGAGCGGTCGTCGCGAAAGAATGCGGATATGATGGTGTCGAGATCCATGCGATGCACTGGGGCTATCTGCTGGACCAGATGGCTATGGCGTTCTACAACCGCCGTGAGGACGAATACGGCGGAAGCCTGGAAAACAGGCTGCGCTGTGCCAGAGAGATCGTGGAAGGCATCCATGAGAAATGCGGAAGAGATTTCCCGGTCGGCATGCGTCTGGGTTTGAAGACATATATCAAAGATTACGATAAGGCGACGCTGACCGGAGAAGAGGAAGTCGGACGTACCTTGGAAGAAGGCGTCGAGATCTCCAGATTGCTGGAAAGCTACGGCTATGACTTCCTGGATGCCGATACCGGAACCTATGATTCCTTCTATTATGCCTGCCCGCCGATGTACAATCCGCAGGGCTTCATGATCCCGTTGGCTGCCAAAGCGAAAGAAGTCGTGAATATCCCGATCATTGCCGGCGGCAGGATGCAGGATTATGATCTGGCGCTGGAAGCGGTCGAAAAAGGCGAGATCGATGCGATCGGTCTTGGTAGACCATCTCTGGCAGATCCTGACTATCCGAATAAGGTCATTTCCGGGGAAGTCGAAAAGATCCGTCCTTGCATCGGCTGCAACATGGGCTGTTTCCGCCGCTGTGTCGAAACCGGGGAACCGGTCTCCTGCGCGGTCAATCCTCAGGCAGCCAGAGAACTGGTCATCGGGCTGAAACCTGGCGAAGGGGATAAGAAAGTGGTCGTCGTTGGCGGCGGGGTGGCAGGAATGGAAGCTGCCCGTACGGCTGCGTTACGCGGTTACCGCGTGACATTGTTTGAAAAGAGCGATCATCTGGGCGGTCACATCGTCGAAGCCGGAGCGCATGCTTTCAAGCGCGAGATCAGCAGACTGAATGAATGGTACCAGCGCGAACTTCGTGATCTGGGTGTCGATATCAAACTGGAACATGAGCCTTGCATCAACTGCATCCGCAAGCAGGAAGCCGATGCGGTCATCCTGGCAACAGGAACCGACGAAGCGCATCCGCCGATCCCCGGTCTAGAAAAAGCGCTGCCTTCGCTGGAAGCGATCGATCATCCTGAAAAGATCGGCAGTAAAGTGATCATTGCCGGCGGTGGTCTGGTAGGTTGCGAGATCGCTTTGGATGAAGCGAAAAAGGGCAAGGACGTGACTGTCGTGGAGGCGCTGGATGACATCATGGCTGCCGGAGGAGCAAGCGCTCCGTATCCGAACAAGCAGATGATCACGGATCTCTTCGCTCATTATGGCGTCAGGGTCTGTACCTCGACGAGACTGTCTGAAGTGACAGATGAAGGTGCGATCGTCGAGAAAGCCGATGGCAGCAAGGAAGCGCTTCCGGCAGATACTGTCATTTCCGCATTGGGCTTCAGACCGGCTCCGAATCTCAAAGAAGAATGGGCACAGCTGAATCTGCCGATGTATGAGATTGGCGATGCGACAGGCGCCGGAACGATCATGAAAGCGATCTGGGATGCTTATGAAGTTGCCAACAGCATCTGATAAACAGCAAGGAACACCGAACGGTGTTCCTTTTTTATTTTGTTTTCTCTGACTTATAATGAAGATATGAAAATCGGATACCAGGGAGTCGAAGGCTCTTTCAGCGAAACAGCACTTCGGCAGTATTTTACTTCCGCAAATTATGAGGAAAAAGGCTATCGGGAATTCATCGCGATGTTTCAGGATCTGGAAAAAGGCGAACTTGATTATGCCTTGTTTCCGGTAGAGAACACGACGACAGGAATCATCGCCCGTACTTATGATTATTTCCAGTACTACAAAGTCTA
>CADBPB010000050.1 GCA_902796525.1 uncultured Erysipelotrichaceae bacterium
ACCGGAAACGGTGCAGGACTTCTCCATGGATGAAGTCGATACTTACAATTTCGCTTTGATGGGCGAGAAACTTCATGTGACCAGCCAGGACTTTGCGAGATTCCGCTGCTACTATCCGGAACGCTTTGAATTTCCGATCGGCAGCCATGAGACTGCCGTATTCATCGATGAAAACAGAGTCTATCTGGAAAACTGGATCGAAGAAGGATGGGACGAAGAAAACGACCGTGCAGGCAAGGACTACCGTTTCTATGATCAGGTCATCACAAGAGATTTCGAAGGGAATATCTTATCCGTAGAAACCGGTACGCTTTATCGGAAACACGACGGTTCCTGGTGGATCGGATAATAAAAAAATGGCCTCGACGAGCGGATTCGAACCGCTGACCTTCCGCTTAGGAGGCGGATGCTCTATCCTGCTGAGCTACGTCGAGAACTCCACTATCATTTTAAAAGTAAACGGAAATAAAGACAAGATGTTTATAAGTTTGATATAATATATAAGTTCATTGGAGGTCGCTATGCCTATTAATAAAAATACCGGTAAAGGACAGATCAAGATATCAGATAATGCGATTGCTACTCTGGCTGGTACGACAGTCAACGAGTGTTATGGCGTAGTCGGAGTCGTATCGAAGAACTATCTGAAAGACGGTTATTCGACTTTGCTGAAGAAGGAGAACTATTCCAAAGGGATCGTCGTCAAGAACGACAAGACCGGTCTGAATGTAGATGTCTATGTGATCATCAGCTATGGGGTCAAGATCTCCGAAGTCGTGACCGGCTTGCAGCAGAGGGTCAAATATGTCCTGGAAAAATCATTGAATATGGATGTGAATTCCATCAATGTTCACGTAGAAGGAATCAAAGTCAATGGATAGGATCAATGTCATCGATTTCAAAGGCATGCTGAAATCTGCCTGCGCAAATCTGGAAAACCACTCAGATGAGATCAATACCTTGAACGTGTTCCCGGTACCGGATGGAGATACCGGAACGAATATGTCCATGACTTTTAATAACGGCTATGCCGAGGCGATGAAATGCAACAGCGACAGCGTTTCCGATGTTGCCAAGGCATTCTCCAAAGGTTTGCTGATGGGCGCAAGAGGGAACTCGGGCGTCATTACCTCGCAGATCTTCAGAGGTTTCTACCAGCACATCGACGGAAAAGAATATATCGACACCGCAGATGTCGCCCAGGCATTTGAAAATGGCGCAAGAGTCGCCTACAAAGCGATCATGAAACCGGTCGAAGGAACGATCCTCACGGTCATCCGGGAAGCTTCCTGGTATGCGAATCACGACTATGAGACGGAACCTTTCGATCTGAATACGTATTTTCAGAAACTGTATCAGTATGCCGATGAGTCGCTGCAGAGCACACCTGAATATCTGCCGGTCCTGAAAGAGGTCGGCGTGGTGGATTCGGGCGGTACGGGTCTTTTGAGGATCATCGAAGGCCTCAGGGACTTTATTGAAGGCCATCCGGATGAGTTCTCTCAGACAAAAAAGGAGACCGCCGTCAATCCTGCCTTGCTTCTGGAGAACGAAGAATTCGGTTACTGTACGGAATTCATTCTCAGGCTGAATGAGGATCTGGTCAAAAAGTTCGACGATAAGATACTCAGACAGAAACTCACCGATATGGGCGGAGAATCGCTGGTCGTCGTCAAAGATGACGATCTGGTCAAGGTCCATGTTCATACGCTGAAACCGGGCGATGCTTTGAATATCGGTCAGCGCTACGGGGAATTCATCAAGCTGAAGATCGAGAATATGCAGGAGCAGCATTCGACGATCATCGAGAGCGCAAGAGGCCAGGAAAAAGATGAAGAGCCTGTCAGAGAAGAAGTGCAGCCGGAAGCGCCGAAACAGCCGAAAAAATACGGAATCGTGACGGTCGCCGCAGGCGAAGGCATCACAAAGCTCTTCTACGATATGAACGCCGACAAAGTCATTTCCGGCGGGCAGACCATGAATCCTTCCACGGAAGATTTCGTAAAGGTCATCGAAGAGCTGGATCATTGCGAACACATCTTCATTTTCCCGAACAATTCCAATATCATTCTGGCTGCAAAGCAGGCGCAGAATGTCTTAAGCGACCGCAAGATCACGGTCATGGAAACGAAATCCATGCAGGCAGGGCTTTCTGCCGTAGGCATGTTCGATATCAATATGGAACCGGATCAGCTGATCGAGAGTCTGCAGGAAGTCATCGACAATGTCGAAGCCATCAGCATCACTTATGCGATCAAGGATACGACCTATGAAGGCATCGAAGTCAAGAAAGACGATTTTATGGCGATCTCCAAGAAAGGCATCCTTGCTACCGGCAAGAATCGCAAGATCGTGCTTTTCCGTCTGCTGGATCAGCTGTTTGCCAATACGGAGAAAGATCTGCTGACAGTCATCTATGGCGAAGATGTAGATGAGAAGGAAATCAAGGAAGTCGATAAATACATCAGCGGCAATTCCGATTTCGACTACGAGATCGTCAACGGCGGCCAGCCGGTATACAGCTATCTGATCAG
>CADBPB010000051.1 GCA_902796525.1 uncultured Erysipelotrichaceae bacterium
GATCCGGAAATGTACGAGATCCTTACAGATACCTTGGATGATAATCGCTTGAAAGTCTATCTGCAGGATTTCCTGGATGCCGATCTGGATATCTATCAGGAAGAAGTGAATATCGCTGCCAATCTGCCTTATTACGTGACCACGCCGATCCTGTTCAAGATCTTTGAATCCGACCTTTGCTGCCGCAAGATTACGGTCATGATACAGAAGGAAGTCGCAGACCGCATCCTGGCGGAAGCCGGCAGCGAGGATTATGGCGCACTCAGCGTGGAAACGGCATATCTTTTTGATGTACGTAAAGTCACGGATGTCTCCCGCAAGGCGTTTTATCCCGAACCGGGGGTAGACAGCACCGTGATCTGTTTTGTTCCGAAAAGGGAACGGGATCATGTCTACGAAGAGAGTCTGTTTGCTTTGGTGAAGAACTGCTTCCGTATGCGCCGCAAGACCCTCCATAACAATCTGAAGGATCTTTTCCAGGCGGAAGCTTTGCAGAACGCTTATGCCGCATTGGGATGGAAAGACAGTGTCAGGGCGCAGGAACTGACGCCGGAACAGTTTATCGCTTTGCACAAGGAGCTGTATGAAAGATAAAGCCTATGCGAAAATCAATCTCGCGCTGGATGTCTGCGGGATAAGAGAAGACGGATACCACGAGATCGACTCCATCATGCTGCCGATCAACTTTTATGATCTTCTGGAAATCAGGATCAGCGATCAGGATTCCTATCGCTGCAACTGGCCTTATATCCGTGACAACGAAAACAATTCGATCCATAAGATGATCTCCGTCCTGAAAGAAAAGTATCATATTACCGATCATTTCATGATCGATCTCTACAAGAGCGTTCCGACTCAGGCAGGTCTTGGCGGCGGCACGGCGGATGCCGCTAGTGCGTTGCGCATCTTGAAAAAGCTCTATCATCTTAATCCTTCCGAAGAAGAGATCAAAGAGATCTGCACACAGGTAGGAGCAGACGTGCTTTTCAATTACCATAATGTTCCGGCCAGAGTAACCGGGATCGGCGATGTCTTGAAGGAGATCGCGGTAAAGAATGACTACCATATCCTGCTGGTAAAACCGAAAAAAGGGGTATCCACTCCTGCGGCTTATGGATTGCTGGATCTGGACAGATGCATCCATCCGGATATCGACAGCCTGCAGAAAGCGCTGGCGGATGGAACATCGATCGAAGGGCTGCTGGGCAACTCCATGCAGGAGGCGGCTATGTCGCTGAATGAAGAAATCAAAGAAGCCATCGACTCCTTGAAAGCGGCAGGGGCACGCAATGTCCTGATGTCCGGAAGCGGTTCGACGGTGTTCTGCATCAGTGAAGATCAGCGGGAAATCATGCGTCTGTATCAGAAATTGCGCGATACCCATTCCTATGTACGATTTGGCAGAATATTGAAGAAACAACAAAAGAAATTAATTGTATAATATTTTTATAATAAAGGGGGAACGCCATGATCAATGCTATCATTTATATCAAAGATGCTGAAGAGAGACAACTAGCGAAGGCTCCGTATCGAGGTGGGAACCTGCTGCTGCATGCAGTAAAAGAATTGCGGAAGATCAAGGAGATCGAGAATATCTACCTGGTCGGGACGGATTTTGGAGTACCTGGCTGCCGCAGCAGAGGCAGTATCGAAGAGATCATCAGCACGATCGGTAGCGATGGCAAGACCCTTTTGCTTTCGCCTCTGTATCCGGAACTAAATGATGAGGATCTGATCCGTTTATTGAATAAAGAAGGAGAGGCTTCCTGCATCGTTTATGAAGGAAATCTCTGCGAAGTATTTGCGATCAATAATGACCGCCTGAAGGATCTGCCGAATGTGCAGTTTACGCCAGTAGAGATCAAACACAAGAAAGTCGTGAAGTTTACCGTCGAGGATGCTTTGAACTCCAAGGAAGAGAATCTGGACGATGTCGTGGTCTTCGCTCTGACCTCCAGCGTCAGCATCGTCAACGAAGTATGCAACTATCTGAATATCGCTCCCGGCAAGGTCGATGTCAAGCATTTCGCGGATGGCGAGACGCTGGTAGAACTGGGAGAAAGCGTACGTGGCAAGAGATGCTACGTCATTCAGTCCACCAGTAAGCCGGTCAACGAGAACCTGATGGAACTTTTGATCTGCGTGGATGCCTTAAGAAGGTCATCTGCGACCGAGATCACCTGCATCATCCCATATTACGGCTATGCCCGTCAGGACCGCAAGGCGATGCCAAGGCAACCGATCACGGCAAAACTGGTCGCATCGATGCTGGAAACGGCAGGGGTCAACCGAGTCGTCACTTTCGACCTGCATGCTCCGCAGATTCAGGGTTTCTTCCGTTGCCCGGTCGACGATCTGACGACCGTTCCGATGATGGGGCAGTATTTCCGCCGCAAGAATTTCCCGGTGAACGATATCGTAGTCGTATCCCCGGACCATGGCGGCGTCAAACGTGCGCGTACTTTGGCTGAAATACTGGGTTGTTCCCTGGCGATCATCGATAAGAGAAGGCCGAGAGCCAATGAAGTCGAAGCCTGCTATGTCATCGGCGATGTCAAAGACAAGGATGTCATCATCGTGGATGATATCTGCGATACGGGGGGA
>CADBPB010000052.1 GCA_902796525.1 uncultured Erysipelotrichaceae bacterium
GCGTTGGTGATGATCTCAGCTTCATGGTCTTCCATTTCGCCTTCTTCGTTTGCTTCTGCGACCATCGTGATGATCTCGTCGTTAGAATAGGTTTCCGAATTGTCTTCATAGAAACGGGAGATCAGTTTTTCCAGCAAATGAAAAATGAAGGTCAGCGGCGTCAGCAGGAAGACCAGCAGACGCAGGATCGGCGTGACCGAAACCGCAAATTTCTCCGGATTGTGCTTCGCCAGGGTTTTCGGCAGGATCTCGCCGATGACCATGATCACCAGAGTCATCACAGCTGAGGAGACCGCGACACCGTTCCCGCCATAGATGTTCGTAAAAAGGACCGTAGCCAGTGATGCGGCTACGACATTTACGATCGTATTGCCGATCAGGATGCTGGTGAGCAGTTTCGAAAAATCGTCTGCCAACGCCAGCGTCTTTTCTGCGGCGCTATTGCCGGTGTTGATCATCGCTTTCAGGCGGATCTTGTTCAGGGAACTGAATGCAGTCTCAGACGCACTGAAAAAGCTGTAGCACAGGACCAGGACGACCAGAATCGTCAATATATCATTATTATTCATGAAAACACCTCATTTCCAAGGTGCAGCTACTCGGTAAAGGTACTTCGTCACTATTCAACATATGTGATAATTCTAGCAAATATTCAAAAATAATACAAATATATTTTCTCTCAGGCATCTGCCTGAAGCAAATCTGTTAAGATAGAAACATGAAACGCGTCTATCTGGAAATCACGGATGCCTGTAACCTGAACTGCCCTTTCTGCAGCTATCCCAAAGGCAATACGTTTATGGAATATGCGGATATCGAGCATCATGTCAGGCAGATCCGGCCGTTCTGCAGCTATCTTTATCTCCATATGCTGGGAGAGCCTTTGCTTCATCCGGATTTTGAAAGGATACTGGATCTGTTAGACAAAGAAAATATGGATCTTCAGCTGGTAACGAACGGCTTGCTGCTGAACAGATATCCGGATCTGCTCAAACATCGCTGTCTGCGGAAACTGTCCGTATCTCTGCACAGTATCAATCATGTTCCGGTTTCCGAGGACTACTTCCGGACGATCGACGGACTTATCGAAAATGATCAGGACAGGAACATCGAACTGCGTTTCTATGGCAAGCAGCAGCTGGATGAGCGCCTGCAGGCATATCTGCAGCATCTGGAAGATGCCTGCGGATTCACTGAGACGTCGAAAAAAGGCTCATACAATCTGAAAAACCATGTCTATGTCTATTTCAGCGATTTCTTCGAATGGCCGCAGATCGACGCTCCTTTCGTTTCTGACGAAGGGACCTGTCATGGGGCGACCGACATGATCGCCATCAATGTGCATCACGATGTGACATTGTGCTGTCTGGACCCCAAAGCATACAACAAAATCGGAAATCTCAAAGAAAAAGATCTTTCAAAGATCCTTTCTTCAAAAACATATCTCAATTATCTCGCTGATTTCAGGCGGCATTATTTCTCTTCGGAATTATGCCAAAGATGCAGCTATAGGACGCGTTTCAATTCGTAAGCGCGTTCCAGAACGATGGAAGAACGGATCGCCAGAGATATCGTATCGAAATGATGATGGGCGATCGTATAGACATCGGAAGCATAGCCATCCAGTTCGTGCGGATCCTGGGCGATCAGCAGGCTGAATGCTTTTTTCAGTTTCAGTTCTTTCAGCTCCCTGTTTCCGTTGCTGCTGAAAACGTAGATCGGATGATCCGGATAGTCTTTCAGATACCCTTTCATCTCGGGGTACTGCCGGACGGAAACCTGGAAAAAAGCTCCCATGGAAGAACGGATGCAGGCAGGATCGAAGAGGTCGATCTGACTGCCGATCAGGATGATGTCCTTGAAATCGAAAGAGACCGCTGATCTTATGACCGTACCAAGATCATTGAGATCATTGAAATGATACAGAATGAGATGCTCATGGTCATGAAGGACCGTTTCATATTTGTGAAAAATGCCGATGCAGTAGCAGTTTTCTTTGGCGGAAAGCCTGTCGATCAGCGGATCATCGTATCTGCAAGGGATATTCGAACGTTCGCACAAGGAAAACAGGTTCGCAGATTCCCGGTTGCGTATCACTTTTTCGGATAGGATGACTTCTTTCATATGGCTGCTTTGATGTTTCAGAGCTTCCATGGTCAGAGACATGCCTAAACAGTAGGATGTCTCATCTTGTCTGCTATATCTGTTCATGTTTCCATAGTATCGCATTTGCGATCCGTATGCCATCCAAAGCGCAGGACATGATCCCTCCGCCGTAACCGGCTCCTTCTCCCATGGGATAGAGGCGTTTCGTGTTGACAGACTGACAGGTCTGATCGCGATTGATGCGGATCGGGCTGGAGGAACGCGTTTCCGGGCCTACGATGATCCCTTTGTCGATGAAACCCGGGATCTTCCGGTCGAAATCCCGGAAGGCTTCTTTGAGGATCGTCAGATCTTTTTCATTAAAAAAGCGATTGAAATCATATAATACCGTCCCTAACGGATATGTCGATTCAAAAACAAGCGGATGCAGTTCGCCATTCATGAAATCGCCGATGTTCTGAGCAAGCGCCTGATAGGAACGGGAATAATCGTAGGCTTCTTTTTCCAGTGAACGCAGGTATGCCAGTCCGTCCTCGAATTCTTCTTTGAAGACCTGGATCAGGATGGCGCTGTTGGCGTAGCCGGAATCTCGGGCGGCATAGGACATTCCGTTGGTGACGATGCTGTTTCGATCGGACATGGCCGGGATCACGATACCTCCCGGACACATGCAGAAGGAATAAACGCCTTTCTCTCCTTTGTAGCGCAAAAAGTATTCGTTGGCTTCTTTCACGAGCGCGTCGGTCTGCCGTGCATCGATAAAAGACTGCGGGTGTTCGACCCGGAAACCGATGGCGATATCTTTCTTTTCCATGAATACTCCCTGTTTCTTCAGCATCTCATAGGTTTCCTGTGCGCTATGTCCGATCCCCAGTAGGATATGGTCCGCATCATAGCTTCCCTGTTTGGTCGTTACGCCGATGGCTTCATGCATTTCGTTGAGAATGAGACCGGTCACGGGTTCGCCGAAATGAAAGCTGACACCTTCAGCGATCAGATGATCGGTGATGCTTCCGATGATCTTCCGGATCTCGTCCGTTCCTATATGGGCATGATTCTCATAGCGTATCCTTTCGGAAGCTCCGAAGCGGATGAAAAGATCCAGGATGTAATCGATATATCTGTCCTTGATCCTCGTGGTCAGCTTGGCATCGGAAAAAGTGCCTGCCCCTCCTTCGCCGAATTGGACATTCGATTCAGGATCGAGAATGCCTGTCTGGAAGAACGTTTCCACGTCCCTGACTCTCTCTTCGATCCGTTTTCCTTTTTCGAATACGATGACTTTGTAGCCCGCAGAATGCAGTCTGTATGCGGAAAACAGCCCGCTCGGTCCGTAGCCGATGATGATACACGTTTCATCGGTATCGATACGATCGGGTTCCAGCTGTTCCGGAATGTACTTCTGATAGCCTTTTCTGATATATTTTTCTTCGTCTTTCACATCGACAAGAACGCTGTAAACATACAGCGGATCTTTTCGCGCATCCAGCGATTTCTTGCGGATCATATAGGAACGTATCGATGCCTTGAGTTTCTTTTCGATAGCCCTTTTCAGGTCCTCCTGATCACCGTCGATCGGTACTTTGATATCGTTTAGAAGGATCATTGCTGTTCTTTCTCCGCGTTTGGAATATGATAGAACGAATAAGCGTCGTTTCTTTGGGTGAAATCGGAATCAAGCATCACGATGAAAGAATGAAGGAACGTCTTTAGTGCGGACGACAGCGATTCGATAGAGATGTCTTTTTCATTAAAAATGGTTTTGATGCCGGTACAGATGCATTTCGCATAGGTTCCGGTAAGAAGATCCCGTTCCTGCTGCTGGCTGTCAAAAAGATAATGCTGATCGACCAGCGAGCGTATCGTGCGGGTGAACCAGCGGATGATCTTCTCTTCCGTCTTTTCGTCCGTCAGCAGAATCATGAATTCATCCGGACGTATCTGATAAAGACCGATGAGACGGTCCGAGAAACGGTCCATCAGTTTCGATAGTTCATTGACGTCGGTTTTGATGCTGAAAACGCGGGCTTCCTTCGAAACAGTATCGACCGTCAGTTCTCTCAAGATGTCATCGATCTCGTCTCTTGCGTGGGAAACGATATGTTCCTGTATTTCTTCCTTATTCTTGAAATAACGGTACAGATTTCCTACCGTCATCTCCGCTTTTGCAGCGATCGAACGCATCGAAGCATCCTGATATCCCTTTTCACGCAATTCCTGTCGGGCGGCCTCGATGATCGCCTGACGCTGTTCCTCTTTCAAAAACTGTGCCATACCGATACCTCTGTTTCATTATATCATAATAATAAACATAAGTTTACTGATATAGGAAAGAAAAAGCCATACTTTCGTATGGCTCGAGATCTTATTTTCTTAAACCTAATTTCGAAACAAGTTCTCTGTATCTGTTGACATCTTCATTCTTCAGATATTCCAGCAGACTCTTACGTTTGCTGACCATCTTCAACAGACCTCTGTTGGAATGGAAATCTTTCTTGTGCTGCTGCATGTGGACAGTCAGACGGTTGATCTGGTTCGTCAGCAAGGCAACCTGCACTTCAACAGATCCCGTATCACCCTGGAATTGCTGGAATTCCTTGACGATCGCGGCTTTTTCTTCTTTTGTTAACATGTTTTTCTCCTTTATTCAGATATCGATCGTATCCGTGTCGGAATTCGGAGAATGTTCCGACTCAGAAACGATGCTTTAATATTATTACATAAAACAGTCTAAGCTTCAATACTTATTTGCGACCGCGGCCGCAGCCATGGACGAGCCTGCCGATCTTTCTGGCTAGGCGCCGGTTCAACTGCCCTTTCAAGAGCCTCCAGCGCCAGTTGCCCAGAGTCCCCGGTACATTGATGGTTGCTTTCTCATCGAGGCCGAGATAATCCTGCATCTGGCAGACGAAGAGTCCGGCTACGGAATTCATGCCGGCACGAATAAACGCGCAGTTGCATCCTTCTTTCTTATTGAAACCGTAATAGGATCTCGCATAGTTCAGTTCTTCTTTTTTAGCGTGACGGACCCAGCCGACGATCGGCATATTGTCATGCGTACCGATATAGCAGACTGAATTCGGCACATGATGATGCGGACTGTGGAAA
Organism: uncultured Erysipelotrichaceae bacterium; assembly: GCA_902796525.1. GTDB lineage: Bacteria > Bacillota_I > Bacilli_A > Erysipelotrichales > Erysipelotrichaceae > Colivicinus. The sequence goes on from CADBPB010000052.1 coordinate 5,215, forward strand.
CTGCTTCCGTCAGGATTCATGGAAAACTGCAGGACACGCATGCCGGGGAACGCCGAGTAATCCAACAGTTCCACGACATCTTCGGTGATATCGCCCAAATCTTCCGCGATGAATTCGATATTTGTAAAATCATTTTTCAGTATATCGGCGAAATCTTTGGATGGACCATCGACCCAGCGCCCGTTTTTCGCCGTTTTTGAACCGTAAGGAACCGCCCAGTAGGCCTGGAACCCCCGGAAATGGTCGATCCGGATCACATCGAAATATTTTCCCACGCCTTCCAGACGCCTTCTCCACCAGCCGTAGCCGTCTTTTTTCATATAGTTCCAGTCGTAGAGAGGATTCCCCCACAGCTGTCCGTCATCAGAAAAATAATCAGGCGGTACGCCGGCTACTTCCGTCGGAATCAGGGTCTCCTTGTCCAGCTGGAACTGCTTCGGTTCCGCCCAGACTTCACAGGAATCCAAAGAAACATAGATCGGCAGATCGCCGATGATCCTGATTCCATGTTCATTCGCATATGTTTTAAGATCCATATACTGTCTGTAGAAAAGAAACTGCAGAAAAGCATAGAAGCGGATATCTTCTTCCAGCAGTTCAGCATAGCGATGCATCGCCTTGCTGCGACGCAGACGGATCTCTTCGTCCGGCCATTCCAGCCAGGAACGCATGCTGAAATGTTTCTTTATCGCCATGAAGAAGCTGTAATCATTCAGCCACTTGTTTTCCTGCAGGAAATCCTGGAATTCTTCCGGATATTTCCGGATGCCTCTTTCATATGCCTTATGCAGGGTCTGGTACCTGTTCTGATATAGATAACCATAGTCGATGCTGACAGGATCGCTAACGACGATTTCCTGCAATTCCGTCCGTTTCAGCAAGCCATCTTTGACCAGCAGATCCAGATCGATGAAATAAGGATTCCCGGCAAACGAAGAAAAAGCCTGATAAGGAGAATCGCCATAGCTGGTATGCCCGATCGGTAGCACCTGCCAGTAGGACTGATTCGCTTCGACCAGGAAATCGATGAACCTGTATGCCTCTTTGCCTAAAGTGCCGATCCCGTAGCGGGATGGCAGCGAGAAGATGGGCAAGAGTATTCCTGAACTTCTTTTTATCGTCATATCTTTAGTTCTATTTTATAATAGATTTGTGAAGCTTAGAAGATTATTTGTCATTATCATCGTTTTATTTCTTGCGAGTTCCTGCCAGAAGGCGCATATCGTCCTTACGGATTCTTCGGATACGCTTTTTGTCAGGAAGATCGATCATCTTCCGGATGATTTCATCATGGGCATGGATGCAAGCAGCGTCATTTCACTGGAAGACAGCGGCGTGACGTTCTACGATTTTGACGGAAACGAAACCGATCTGTTCAAGATCCTTGCGGAAAACGGCATCAACAATATCCGTATCCGGATCTGGAACGATCCCTACGATTCCGAAGGAAACGGCTACGGAGGCGGAAACTGCGATGTCGACAAGGCACTGATCATCGCAAAAAGAGCGAATCTCTACGGAATGAAAGTGATCTTAGATTTCCATTATTCCGACTTCTGGGCCGATCCTTCGAAGCAGATGGCTCCTAAAGCCTGGAAAGGCCTCTCTATCGAAGAAAAAGCCGAAGCGCTGTATCAGTATACCCTGGACAGTCTGAAGCGTTTCAAGCAAGAAAGAATCGCTGTATCGATGGTTCAGATCGGCAACGAGACCAACGGGGCTCTGGCCGGTGAAAACATCTGGATGAATATCATCTATCATCTGATGGCCAATGCTTCCAAAGCCATCCGCGAAGTCTATCCGAAAGCGCTGATCGCCGTCCATTTCGCAAATCCGGAGAATAAAGACGCTTATCTTGACTACGCATCGAAACTGGCGTACTACGACCTTGATTACGATGTATTTGCTTCTTCCTATTACCCCTACTGGCACGGCTCTTTGGAAAACCTGTCCGATGTCCTGTCGCAAATCGCGGATACATACGATAAGAAAGTCATGGTGATGGAAACATCTTACGCCTATCGCCCGGAAGATAGCGACTTTCATGGCAATACCATTTCCGACGAATCGCTGGTGACCAAAAACTATCCCTATACGATACAGGGACAATGCAATGCGGTCCTTGATGTCATCGATACGATCGCAAACAAGACCAGCAATGGCATAGGTGTATGCTACTGGGAAGGCGCATGGATCGCCGTAGGAACGGATTCCTACGAGGAAAACAGCCTGTTGTGGGAAGAACATGGTTCCGGATGGGCCAGCAGCTATGCGAAAGAATATGACCCGAAAGACGCAGGCAGATACTATGGCGGGTCCGCGGTCGATAATCAGGCATTCTTCGATGAACACGGACATGTGCTGGAATCGCTCAAACTGTTCGCGTTATGCAGAAATGGAAACATCCTTCCGGTACGCGCCGATGCGATCGAAGATGTCTATCTGTCGGTCAATCTCGGAGATGAGCTCGTACTGCCGGAACAGATCAATGCGATCATGAATGACAACAGCCATCAGCTTGTCGATGCGGAATGGGATGCCAATGACGTCTCGCAGGTCGTAACGGATCAGACCGGTGAATACCTGATCAAAGGAAACTGTGACGGCATGGATGCGTTCTGCCATGTTTCGATAATCAATTTCAATTACCTGCAGAATCCTTCGTTCGAAGAAGACGAGCATGGATCCCGCAGTCCCAAGGGCTGGATCATAAACGACTCCGGCAACGCGAACGAACTGTATGTCGAAGATAAAGTGACCGATTCGCTTGACGGTTCGAAACATTATCATTTCTGGGCAGATAGCAGCCATACGATCTGTTTCGACCTGGAACAGAAAGTCGATGGGCTCAGATCCGGCAATTATCTCTATCAGATCTCGATCATGGGCGGAGATGCCTCGGATGGCAATATCTATGCCTATGTGAAATCAAATGACGAGATCATCGCAAAAGAAGAGTTGCAGATCACCTCTTACAATGTCTGGGACAGTTCTGCGATCGCTTTCGATCATACAGAAACGGACGCTTTGACAGTCGGCATCCATGTGGAGTGCAACGGCGTAAACAACGGAGCCTGGGGGAAGATCGATCAGGCGATCCTGAATTATATGGGGGAATAAAACATGTTGAAAAAAATACTGATTGTACTGCTGATCCTTTGCTGTTTCTCTTGCAGCGGTACGAAAGAAAAGAAAGCCGATCTTACGGATGACAACTATCGGGTGTTCTATGAGATCTTCGTCGGTTCTTTTTCCGACAGCAACAACGACGGAGTCGGAGATCTCAACGGCATCGTCAACCGTCTGAACTATCTCAATGACGGAGATGTCGAATCGACGCACGCTCTGGGGATCCAGGGGATCTGGCTGACGCCTATTTTCGAATCCCCTTCGTACCACAAGTACGATGTCACGGACTACTATGCGATCGACGATTCTTTCGGTACGATGGACGACCTGAAATATCTTATCGAAAAATGTCATGAACGGAATGTCCTGGTCATTCTCGATCTGGTCATCAACCATACTTCCAGCCAGCACGAGTGGTTCAGGAAGTTCACGGAAGCGCATCAGAAAAAAGATACGAGCAGTCCCTACTATGATTATTACGTGTATATTCCCAAGAACGAAAACAGGTCGAACCGGCATTTCTGCGATCTGCTGGGAACGGACGAGAAATATGAGTGCAACTTCTCTTACGACATGCCGGAACTGAATTTCGATAACGAGTACGTACGCAGCGAACTGCTGGATATAGCCCAGTATTATCTGGCTCTGGGCGTGGACGGTTTCCGTTTCGATGCCGCGAAATATCTCTATTACGGGGATAATGATTCATCGATCGGCTTCTGGAAGGAATATACCGATAAATTACGCAAGATCAAAGAAGATATCTATCTGGTCGCCGAGGTATGGTCCGGAGAAAGCGAGATCGATCAGTATATCGCTGCGATGAACTGTTTCAATTTCGCGATGTCGCAAAGCGAAGGCTTTATCGCGAACGCCGCCAAGGGCGGAGATATCAACACCTATACCAATTATGTGGTGAAATATCAGGATTCTTTGAGCAAGATCAGCAAAGATGCGATGCCGATCTCTTTCATATCCAATCACGACATGGACCGGGCAGCGGGATATCTGAATGTGTTCAATGGCAGAGCCTATATCGGCGCGAATCTGCTTCTGCTCAGCCCAGGTTCGCCTTTTATCTATTACGGAGAAGAAATCGGCATGAAAGGTACCAGAGGTACTTCCAATACCGACGCGAACCGCAGACTGGCGATGCTCTGGGGCGACGGAGATATGGTCAGAGATCCGGAAGGAGCCAATTTCGACGCATCGAAACAAAGCAACGGTACCGTTGCCGATCAGACGCAGGATCCCAACAGCATCCTGAACTATTACAGCAAGCTGATTTCGTTTCGAAACCGCTATCCGCAGATCGCCAGGGGACATTATGAGCAGCTTAATCTGAATCGCAAGGATCTGGGCGGTTTCATCATCGAATACAACAACGAAAAGACCTACCTGATCCACAACAATTCCCAGGAGACGATCACCGTCAGCAGCGAACTGTTCAGCCAGCTGATCGATTCGATCGGCATGAACGATGCGAAACTGAATGGAAACGAACTGACTGTCGGTCCTTATACTTCCGTCATCCTGCACTGATACGGAAATCGAACATAATGAAAAGACGCTTGCGCGTCTTTTTTTTAGATCCTTGTTTTGAAGAACGGAGGGATATCGTCATCGTCGTCATTGACGAAGACGGTATCTTTGCCGTGACCATCGTTCTGTATCATGACCGTATTGGTATTGTCGAAGATGACATTGTTCGGATTGCCTGCCGCGTACTTCGTGTTCGGAATATCAAAACCAGTGGCAATCACGGTGACGATGATCGATTCACCAAGCGAATCGTTGATCGCGACACCATAGATGATATCGATATCGTTGCCTGCCGCTTCTCTGATGTAATCGACGGCGACTTTCGAATCCTGCAGGGAAATACTCGGTCCGCCGGTGACATTGATGATCGCGGATTTCGCACCTTTGATATCCGCTTCCAGCAAAGGCGAACGGATCGCACGGGCCGAAGCTTCTTTCGCTTTGTTTTCACCCTGCGCCATGCCGATACCGATCAATGCCGTGCCCTTTCCGGACATGACGGTACGGATATCCGCGAAATCAAGGTTGATGAACGCAGGAACGGCGATCAGATCGGTGATCGTCTGTACACCCTGCCTTAAGATGTTGTCGGCTTCTTTAAACGCTTCCTGCATCGGGATCTTGCCGATCACGTTCAGTAGCTGATTATTCGAAACGATGATGAGCGAATCCACATACTGGCGGATCTGTTCGATACCAACCTTTGCCTGATCCATGCGGCGAGGTCCTTCGAAATCAAAAGGCTTGGTAACGATGCCGACGACCAGGGCATTCATCTCTTTGGCGATCTTCGCAAAAACAGGAGCGGCGCCGGTA
>CADBPB010000053.1 GCA_902796525.1 uncultured Erysipelotrichaceae bacterium
AGGATTGCTGCCGGATCACGTGGAGATCCACGGCTTTGTCGACAATGTCAATGAATACCTCAGAGACAGTCATCTCATCCTGACCAAAGCCGGTCCCAACATCATTGCGGAAGCGATCCGCAGCGATACGGCCATCGTGCTGACCGGTCACATCCATGGCCAGGAAGACCACAACTACCGCTACGTGCTGGAACACGGTTTCGGATTGCGCTGTGAAAAGCCCTCGGAGATCTATGCGCTTCTGAATGATTTCATCGAAAGCGGAAAACTCAAAAAATGTCTGGAGACCATGATCGTCAAACGGACGGACAACGGAGCGGAACGTATCGCGGAGCATATCGCGGAATGCCTGCGATAACACAAGAAAGGAAAATAGTGCTAATATATAGATATGTTTTTTACTAAATCACACGCTTACATGATCGATAGTGAAAATGTCGGTTCGACCTGGGCTGAACTTCTGAAAAACGACGAGAAGTGCGACTTCTATATTTTCGTGACGGAGAATGCCAAGAGCCTGAATTTTTCGCTGCTGAAAGATCTTACGGAAAACCAGAAACATCGTATCAATATCATCGAATGTGAACCGGGGAAAAACTCCCTGGATTTCTACCTGTCTTCCTATCTGGGATACCTGATCGGCACAGGGAAGCATAACGCTTATACCGTGGTGTCGCAGGATACCGGTTTCGATCACGTCATCGAATACTGGAAGAGGCAGGGACTGGAAGTGGAAAGGATCAATACGAAGCCTGACAAACCGAATGCCAGAAGCAACAGGCAGCGCAGCCAGACTCCGCAGGTGAAGAAGAACGAAAATTCCGAAACCAGGATCATTCCGAAGAAGGAACCGTCCGAGCCTGCCAAGAGCGAAAACAAGCCGAATCAGCGGAAGAACCGGAACAGAAATGCCAACGCTTCCGCTAACGCAAATAAAAAGGAGAATCCAAACAAGCAGGAAAGCGTAAAGAAGCAGGAGCCGACCTCTCAAGAACCGCCAAAAGAAAAAACTCCGGCAACAAACAGCCGGAACCGCAACTATCGAAACAAGAAAAACAAGGAATGACCTTGTTTTTTATTGTTGCTGTCCGTTTTCCAGATAGTCGATCACATCATAGAGCGAATCGCAGACCCGAAGCACCATTGCCGCATGTGTTTCATCGACCGGAACCATATCGGGAACGACGATGACCGGGACTTGCGCACTCACGGCAGCTTCCACGCCGGTGAGACTGTCTTCCAGGACCAGAGATTCCGTATTTCCGGAAGAGACGGCTTCCATGGCTTTCAGGAAGACATCGGGATGCGGTTTGCCCAGTTTCACATCTTTTCCGCAGATTATGGCATCGAAATAGTCCAGAACCCCGGCTTGTTTCACCAGAGTCAGGGCGCGGTCTTCCAGACTGGAAGTCGCCAGAACGATCTTGTATCCTCCGGCTTTGAGATAATCCAGCAGCTCTTTCGCCCCGGGTTTCAGGTCGTAGCCGGCGTTCGCCTTGCGGGTTTCCGTTTCGATCAGCATCTTGCAGAAGGTCTCCGGATCGATATCGAGATGGTAATCCCTGACGATACTGGCGGCGTTTTCTTTGACGATCTTGCCGCAATAGCGTTCCAGATAGGTATCTTTACTTAAGGAATAGCCATAGGCATCCAGCAGTTCGTTGTAGGTTTCCAGAAAAGCCTTCTCGCTGTCCACCAGTAGACCATCCATATCGAATATGACGGTATTGATCATAAAGTCATTATAAGGCAAAACCTGCTGGAAACATAAAAAGAAACGAAACATCTTGACAAATATATCGCAGTCCGATATAGTATATATAGAAGTCCGATATATCGGACTCAGATAGTAAGGAGGCAGCATGGACGAGAAGATCGAGAGGATCTATGTACCTATGACAGAATCGGGGTTCTATATCCTGTTCTGTCTGCAGACACCCCAGCACGGTTACGGCATCAGCCAGCAGGTCAAGAAGATGACGGGAGGAGCTGTGCAGATCAGCGCCGGGACGATGTACGGGGCGTTATCGAAGATGGAGAAGGACGGTCTGATCCGTTTCTCCCACGAAGAAGAAAAACGGAAGCTGTATCAGCTGACGGAACTGGGCGAGGAGATCCTGGGGATGGAGATTCAAAGGATCGAACGGCTCTATAGAAACAGTAAAGGAGAATACATCGATGAATAAAAAAGAAACGCGCTTCTTCACGATTGCGGACTATGAGGAAGAGGAACAGTGGCTGAGAGAACAGCACAGAAGCGGATGGAAGCTCGTCGCTATGACGGCGCCATGCTTCTATACCTTTGAGTCCTGTGAACCGGAAGACGTGATCTACCGTCTGGATTTCAAGGATCCGGAAGAAAATGAGGGATATATGGATATGCTGAAAGACTTCGGCTGGGAATACGTTGGGAAGTGCATAGGATGGCTTTATTTCCGTAAAGCCGCCGCTGATGTCGAATCGCAGGAAGAAGGCGAACTGTTCTCGGACAATCTCTCCAAAGCGGAACTGGTCTCCCAGGTGATCCGTTTCCGGATGCTGCCGCTGTGCCTGATCTTCTTTTGCTGCATCATTCCGAATCTGCTGAGGTTCTTCCATGGCGAAATGCAAGGCCCCTTCGATCTGTTCTTTGGGATCTTCTTTGCGGTAATGTGCGTGATCTATGTCTTCCTGATCACCTACTGCGGAACGAAACTAAGCAGGATCAGGGAAAGATATGAAGACAAAAACAGATAATTAAAAAAGACGGAACAGATCGCTGTTCCGTCTTTTCTGTTTTATTGCTGTTCGGCAGATTTCCGTTTGATCATATCGATCAGCCACTGGCCGGAAGTCGAGAAATCGTCGTATTCGAATCCGCTGACTTTCAGTATGCTTGATTTGATCGCAGCGGAAGATTCCGATACTTTCGAGAAGTTCCACATGACATGGGAGATCCCGTTCTCTTCCAGGAAATCGATCCAGCGATCGCCTTCCTCGAGATCATAAGGATAGTTGCCGGTGGAGGCGGTCACGCCATACTCGCTTACGAAGATCGGCAGACCCTTGTCGATGGCGCGTTTCACGTTGTCTCTAGAATCCTGTTTGTGCGAAGCGGAATAGAAGTGCAGCGCGTACAGGAGATTCGGATCCTCCAGCGGATCATCGGCAGCGATATCGACACGCGATGACCAGTCCGGCGTACCGACGATGATCAGCGAATCCGGATCGTTGCCGCGGATGATCGGGATGATCGTGTTCGCATAGTTCTTGATCGTCGGCCAGTCGACGCCGTTCGGTTCGTTGCAGATTTCATAGATGACGTTTTTCTTATCCTTGCAGTCTTTCGATGCCCGATCGAAGAAGTCTTTCGCATCTTCGATATATTTGTTCGGATCGCCATCGGAAAGGATATGCCAGTCCAGGATCACATACATGTCGCTTTTTTCTCCGCATTCGACACCTTTCATCATCAGCTGATAGAGTTTTTCCTTATCCCCTCCGGTACAGTATCCGAAGGAACCCATGCCATAGGTATACATGGCCATGCGGAAGACATTGACGCCCATGACGTGCGCGAGGTCGTGGAAGGTATCAT
>CADBPB010000054.1 GCA_902796525.1 uncultured Erysipelotrichaceae bacterium
CAGATCGATCTCTCCGATGTCACCGTCCGGAAGATGCAAGGCAAGATCCGCCGCAAAGCCATGAAGCTCTACCGCTATCGCAAGAAGAACGGACTTCCCTACGAGAAAGTTGCCCGAACGATGATCCGCAGTTTCGATTGCAAATTCTACGATCTCTGGGGAAACAATGATTTCACCTGGACGAGGTTCTATTTCCCGATCATCACCTGTGCAAACGGGCTGGAGAAGATCGACGGATACATGCTGGAATACCTGCGTTATCTGTATTCCGGCAGACACTACAAAGGCAACTATGCCGTCCGTTATGAAACGTTGAAGAAACTGGGTTATACGCCTCTTAAGGCGGAATACTACCGCTGGAAGAAAGAAAACGAGAAACTGTCTCGTAACTCGTAATAAATCAATGTATCATTGTATAGGAAAGAAGGTAAAACCATGGATATCGAATACCTTTTGCTGTTGCAGAGATTCAGAGAGTACATTAATGATTTCCTGACTCCGTTCATGGAAGGGATCTCTCTGTTTGCGGTCACATACCTGACGCTGGTGCCTGCCATCGTCTACTGGGTCTACGACAAGAAGAAGGGCTTGTATCCTTTGGCGTCTCTTTATCTGTGTCTGGGGATCAACGCGACCATCAAGCTGACTGCCTGCATCTACCGTCCCTGGATCAGGGATGCGCGCGTCGTTCCGGCAGGGGATGCGATCAAAACGGCGACTGGCTACTCGTTCCCCAGCGGGCATACCGCAACAGCCGGTCCGATCTACGGAGGCTTGGCGAAAGTCTTCTATCCGATCCGGAAATGGATCGCTTATCTGCTGATTGCACTCTTGCTGATCACGGGATTCTCCCGCAACTATCTCGGCGTGCATACGCCGCAGGATGTCGTCGTGGCGATGCTGGAATCAATGATCGTCTTATATGCGATGGACAGGATCTTCAAATATGTCGAAAACGATCCGAAGAAAGAGAATCTGTTATTGCTGTTTGAATTCCTCTTTGCAGCAGCGTTCCTGGTCTACATCACCTACAAGCCGTATCCGATGCAGTATGTCAACGGGGAGCTGATCGTCGATCCCAGAAAGATGATGAACGACGGCTATGGCGATATCGGGGTAATGCTGACGTATCCGATCGCCCGTTTCATCGAAAAGAAATGGATCCGTTTTAAGTCGGTCGGCTTGAACTGGAAGGGCTTGCTGACGGCGGTCGTCGGTATCGCGGTCTATGTCGCCTTTTCGGTCTATCTGTCGCCATATCTGGTTGCGCAATTCGGCTCGCACTGGGGCAAACTTCTATCAAGCGTCGTCGAAGTGCTCTTCATGATCGTCCTCTATCCGGCACTGATCCGGCTCTTCTTCAACCGGGAAGAGAAAGAAAATCAATCCCCTACTAAAGAATAAAAAGCTCAGGCAGTTTCGCCTGAGCTTTTCTTCGTATAGAGCCAATAGATCGGAATACACAGCAGAAGCAGTATCGCATATCCGTCGAACAATGCGCCATAGCCCTGATTGGAGATGACGAACGCGCCGATCGCCGGACCCAGGATATTGCCCAGATCCATGCCGATGTAGCAGCTGCTGGAAGCTACGCCGCTGCGTTCCAGGCCGAGCTTTCTCACTGAATCCACCTGGATCGCCGAAGATCCGCTGCCTTGTACGATCGATTTCAGAACAGCCGCAAACATCACCATAGGCAGGGTATAGGCGCGGGCAAAACAGAAGGCGAAAACCACCGAGATCGCAAACGCCGGATACAAGGTATAAGCCACCCCTTTCTTATCCAGCCATTTGCCGGTGAACGGCTTCGTCAGTACCGTCGTGATGGAACTGACCGTATAGTACAGACTGATATTCGCGATGCCGCGATTGCTTCCGAAATCTTTCAGATAATACAGTAGGATCCCATTTCCGACCGATAGCATTCCGATCAGAAAGACATACATGAACAGTTCCGGCGCAAAGAAATTCTCGGCTTTGAACCGGAACTTTTCTTTTGTCCGGATGATCGGCTTGTAAGGGATCAGGTAGGTGCCGATCGCGCAAAGCAGATTCAAGACACTGGCCCAGACGAAGATCATTTCCATTCCGAAATGCGCATCCACGAAATCGCCAAGCTGCGGGCCGATCATCGTCGAAATGACCGTACCGATCCCGATATAGCTCAGGCCTTCACCCAACCTGTCTAGCGGCAGGAAGTCCGCGCCGAACGCCATGGATATCGTACCGCTCAAGGAGAACGCGATCCCGTTGAGTATCCTGACGAAAACGATCATCGCTACCGTATCGGCTTTCGTATAAAGCAAAAGGCAGAAAATGGACAGCACATAAGAAAGGATCATCAGATTCTTCTTGTTGAAACGGTCGCTGGCTGCGCCTGCGAAAGGTCTGCCGAACAGAGCCACCAGACTCATCAGTGAAGAAATGATGCCGGTGATCTCCATCGGAGCGCCACGGGACACCAGGAAGGCCGGCAGGATCGGGTTGACCATATAGGAAGCCGCGCCGCTGATGACGCTCATGAACAGCACCATCAGGAAAGGAAGGGTAAAGATCGTTTTCTTTTTCATG
>CADBPB010000055.1 GCA_902796525.1 uncultured Erysipelotrichaceae bacterium
CAGCAGTTCTTCCAGTATCGCATTCAGACGTTCTTTATTTTCTTTGACGATCTCTCTGGTCTTCAGCCACATGGCCGGCTCCTGAGCGATCTCGTGTGCCGTATGAACGGCATCCTTTTCGATCCAGTAGTTCTCTTCTCTACCAAACAACATAGTCTTCCTCCTTACAGCTCCTGCTGCATCGTCGCATACATATAGTTATCGATCGTATCGCCGATCCGATCCAGGACCAGCGCTTTCGGATCGTTTTGCAGGACACCTACGCGCACCCGGTCGTACTGCACAGGCATGAACTGGGACAGCAGATTCCAGGGGATGCCTGCTTTCAGATTGTCAAACAATACGGCAATGCTTTCACTGACCTCGGGATTCGCGTAATAGTAACGGCAGCGATCGGAGAAAGAATACTTGCGTTTGAAGGCGATCTCTTCATCCGTGCCGTGGTAGTGTTTCTGCCAGTATTTCGGATTCTTCCGCATTGCCTCATCCAGGACTTCACGGAAATGGGAACGTTTCCCTTCTTCGACCAGTTCGTCTTCGATGAAACTTAACGCATACAATCCTTCTCTCAAGGCAAACGTCAGTCCCGGACCGACCTTCAGGATGCCTACCCCATCGGTGACCATCTCTCTCAGCTTGTATCTGGTCTGGTAATCCGTCGAATGCCCTTCATAGACCAGATCCGGATGATTCTTGATTTCCGCCATCAGTTCTTTCGCCTTTTCCCTGTCATATTCGACGCAGCCGGAATCTTTTTCTTCGACCCCCGGCTGTACCACATAGGCGATGACTTCCTTATAGGCATCTTCCAGACCTTCCTCTTTGAAGATCTTTTCAAAAGTATCCACCGTTGCATTGAAGTCCTTGACGCTGGTCACCGCAAGCTTGTCGTTGTCATCGGTCGAACCGCCGGGAATCGGAACCTCCGAACCGACGATATAGACCGGATGGACCGCTTCCGGATCTTCCTTCAACAGCTCCCGATAGGCTTCTTCCGCTACTCTGGCCAGACGGGCGCCGCGACGGGCGATCGTCTCATTGCTTAACGGAACACTGGTGTCATCGTCAGCCACCCGCATGCTGGTATCGAGATGGATCTTGGTGAAACCCGCAAGCACATATGTCCGGATGAGATCTTCCGCCAGTTTCATCGCTTCCTCTTCCTTGCGATCCGCAAAGGTCAAAGGACCGAGGTGATCGCCTCCCAGATACAGCTTGTGCAGATTGAAACCGACCTTGTTTGCCAGTTCATATACTTCTTTCTTGAAAACCCCAGGTGTCATGCCGGTATATCCGCCGAACTGGTCGCACTGGTTGGCAGTCGCTTCGATCAGCACGATCGCATCCTCTTTCTTTCCCTTCTGCAGTACCGCTTCCAGCACCAGCATATTTGCACTGCAGGCAGAATAGACACCCAGCGCCTTGCCTTGTTTCTGCGCAGTCACGATATTTTTCAGCCTATTTTCCATATGGTCACCATCCTTCAAAAATAATATATCACAATTGTCAGTAAACCCTGCCGGCAATCATCAGAAAAGACCGTTTCCGGTCTTCTTGTTTCCAGTCAGCGATTCAGATATTCGCAAGCCTTGATCGCGGCGTTGGCCCCGTCGCTGCAAGCCGTCGCCACCTGCCGCAAAGACTTGGTCCGACAGTCTCCTGCCACAAAGACATTTTTCGTCTCTGTGATGCCGTATTCATCGGCGATGAAATAGCCACGTTCATCCAAAGCGGCCACATTCGTAAAATTCTTATTGTCCGGAATCAGTCCGACCGCCAGGAAGACGCCATCGCATTCGGCGATCTTTTCTTCGCCTTCTTCCAGATATCTCACGCCGCAAAGCTTACCATCGTTCAATACATAACCCGATACCTTCGTGCCGCAGTGTTTCTCGACATTGTTCTTGAGCTGAAGCCGGTCCTGCAGCTTCTGGTCCGCCGTAAAGAAAGGCAGATCCTGCAGGATGATCAGGCGATCCACGATATCCGCCAGCAGTTCCGCTTCCACGAATGCCGAATTGCCTCCGCCGATCAGGACGACATTCCTGTTGCGATAGAAATTCCCGTCGCAGACCGCGCAGAAATGGATGCTCTTGCCGATCAGGGATTCTTCTTCCGGAAGGCCCAGGGAACGATGCTTCGTTCCGGTCGCCAGAATGACGGTACGGGCTTTCAGTTCCTCTCCCATATCGGTATATGCCGTAAGCAGATCCCCTTCCGCTTCCAGTTTCAGGACTTCATCGAACATGATTTCCCCGCCCTGATACTGGACCTGTTCCATCATCAGATCGCCGAATGCATCGCCGGCGATCTCCTTGAAACCCGGGATATTTTCGACTTTCGGTGAATTGACGATCTGACCTCCGAAAACTTCCTTTTCGACCGTCAGAACGGACTTTCCGTTGCGCAAGGCATAGAGCGCTGCGCTCATGCCGGCAGGGCCGCCGCCCACGACCAGCACATCATAAATCTTTTCCATATGTTTCCCCTCTAAACAAAGCCCGCATCCGCGGGCTTCTGATTATTTCGTATTGTGGTATTTCATCCACTCGGCTGCGGCATTCGCTCCTACGAACATCGTTCCGTCCGGATCGACGATAGTCGGCGTTTCAGTCAGATTCAGCTTTTCCGCTTCCGACATGTCTTCGCTGCAGTTGACGATGCGATGCTCGATGCCGCTGACCTGCAGACGCTGTTCCGCGCCCTTGCATTTCGGACAGTGATCCTGGACATAGATCGTCGGGATATCGAAATGGATCGTATCCTGGATGTTTTCTTCCTTCTGCTGTTCCTTGGCTTCGACGACCTCGTTCATGATATCGCGCGCCTTCATGACAGACGTTTCGATATTATATTCCTTACGCTGATGGAATTCCTGCACCTTGCCGTCGTTCCAGTTCTGGACCGGACGGTAGTAGCCGGTGATCCTGGACCAGACTTCCGTCTTCTTGCCGCACTTCGGGCAGGTATAGGCTTCGCCATTGATATAGCCGTGTTCCGGACAGATCGAATACGTCGGAGATAGCGTATAGTAAGGAAGCTTGTAGTTGTCGGAAATCTTCTTGACCAGACTTGCGGCAGCTTTCCAGTCAGGGAGTTTCTCGCCTAAGAAAGCATGGAACACGGTTCCTGAAGTATAGAGCGTCTGGAAATTATCCTGGATATCCAATGCGCTGAAGATATCGTCGGTATAGCCTACCGGCAGATGCGAGCTGTTGGTGTAGTATGGCGTTTCGCCTTCCTTGGCAGCCGTGATGATGTCCGGATATCTCTTCTTGTCGTGTTTTGCCAGACGGTAAGCCGTCGATTCTGCCGGCGTCGCTTCCAGGTTGTAGAGATCGTGGTACATCTCCTGATAGGTGATCAGACGCTTGCGCATGTAGTTGAGCACTTCGATCGCGAATTCCTGGGCGACCGGATCGGTAAGATCCTTTCTCAGCCAGTTGGCATTCAGGCAGGCTTCGTTCATGCCTACCAGGCCGATGGTCGAGAAATGGTTGTTGAAGGTGCCGAGATAGCGCTTCGTATATGGATACAAGCCGTTGTTCATCAGTTTGGTGATGACTTCACGCTTGACATGCAGGCTTCTTGCCGCGATATCCATCATATTGTCGAGACGCTTGTAGAAGTCTTCCTTGTCCTTCGCCAGATAAGCGATACGCGGCATGTTGATCGTAACGACACCGACCGAACCGGTCGATTCGCCGGAACCGAAGAAACCGCCGGATTTCTTTCGCAGTTCTCTCAAGTCAAGGCGCAGACGGCAGCACATCGAACGGATGTCGGATGGCGTCATATCGGAGTTGACATAGTTGGAGAAATAAGGGGTTCCGTATTTCGCGGTCATCTCGAACAGCATCTTGTTGTTCTCGGTCTCGGACCAGTCGAAATCCTTGGTGATAGAGTAGGTCGGGATCGGATACTGGAAGCCTCGGCCGTTGGCATCGCCTTCGATCATGACTTCGATGAACGCCTTGTTGACCATATCCATCTCTTTCTTGCAGTCTTTGTATTCGAAATCCAAAGTCTTGCCGCCGACGATGCAGTCCTGGTTGGCCAGGTCTTCCGGAACGGTCCAGTCCAAAGTGACGTTGGTGAAAGGAGCCTGGGTCCCCCATCTGGATGGCGTATTGACGCCATAGATGAATGACTGAATGTTCTGTTTGACTTCTTTATAGGAAAGATTGTCGATCTTGACGAATGGAGCGAGATAGG
>CADBPB010000056.1 GCA_902796525.1 uncultured Erysipelotrichaceae bacterium
AAAAAAGACCTTTCGGTCTTTATTTTACAAGTGGTGATTCCCTAGGGATTCGAACCCTAGACCCTCTGATTAAGAGTCAGATGCTCTACCAACTGAGCTAGGGAACCAAGTGGTGACAAGTACGGGATTCGAACCCGTGAATGCCGCCGTGAAAGGGCGGTGTGTTAAGCCGCTTCACCAACTTGCCAATACAAATGGCGCCCGAAACAGGACTCGAACCTGTGACCTGGCGGTTAACAGCCGCACGCTCTACCGACTGAGCTATTCGGGCACACATCGCTAATATATATTAACATAATGAGATTATGTTTTTCAAGAAAAAATGAACATGTTAGAATAATAATATGAACAGTCTGCCGAATAAGCTTCTGAAACTGAGAAAACACTACAACTATTCCCAGCAGTATCTTGCCGAAGTATTGGGAATCGATACTTTGGAATACATGAATTTCGAGAATGGTTCGAGCATGATCTCTTACAGTCAGATGAAGAAACTCTGTGCCCTTTATCACCTCGATCTGGTAGAACTGTTTGCAAACAGCGAAGATGTCACATTGTATGAAGTGAATAAAGGAAATACCGATGAGATCAACATCGAGTATTTCACGGCAGAAAAGACCTTGCTCGAGAAGATCAAAGATTTCTATCTCGACAACAAGATCGCTTCGACGATCATCGGATTGCTGGTGGTGACGATCATCGTACTGTCGGTGATCCTGGGGAATACCAGCAAGCCTTATACTTTGGTAAGAGACAATATCAACCGTTTATCCGTATCGGAGTCAACGGTGATCTATATCGACGACTATTCCGGAGTCAACGGTTCCGGCAGCAACACCAATGGCGAACTTTCGAACCTGATCTCTTCCGGCGCGATCAAGGTGCAGGAAGGGGAAGGTTTCAGCATCATTCTGGACGAGAACGGAACGGTCAGCAGCGCAGGTCTCATCAGCAAGTATTCGGAAGAATTAAGCGAATGGCGCAATATCGTGGATATCGCGGCAGGACGTGCGCATGTGCTGGGTGTCGATTCCAACGGAAGGGTCCATTGCGTAGGCGACAACAGCAATGGCGCATGCGAAATTGCCGATGCCAGAAATGCGGTTAAAGTCTTTGCGACTTCGGATGGTTCGATCGTGCTTGACAATAATGGAAGTCTTACTTACAGCGGTTCCTTCATCGGTTCCGGCAGCCTGAAAAACTATACGGATATCCTGGACATCGCTTCCAGCAGCTCCATTCTGGCTGTCCTGACGAAAGATCAGCATGTCGATGTCTTTACCCGTGACAGCGGCAATTATCTCGTAGCGGAATCCTGGAGCGATATCGTGGATGTCGCCTGCGGAGACAGTTTCGTCGCGGGTCTCGATTCCTTTGGCAAAGTGCACATCGAAATTGATAACGACACGATCATTTCGCAGGTCGAAGAATGGTCCAACATCATTGCGATCGATGCGGCCAGCGACTATCTGATCGGCTTTGACGGCAAAAAGATCTATGGTGTAGGGAACAATCGCTACGGTCAGTTCAAGACGGAAGAACTCAACAAGCAGCGTCTGGAGATGGTCTCCGACGTGGAATACAACATCGATGATCATTATGTCAATGTGCAGTTCAAAGGCGTCAGCAATGCGAGCGGCTATCTCGTGAGCATCGATGTGGGTATCGGCATCTCGCGCCGTATCGATAAAGAAGAAGTCGTACGTTTCGAAACGGACAATATGACCGATGGCAAGAGCTATACGATCTCGATCGTATCGATCGGCGAAGGGGATTATACCGATTCCGATCCGTTCATGCTGAATTTCGTCTACAGCAAGCCGGAGGAACAGTATTCGTTCTACCAGAGCGAAAACATGAGCGAAGAGGTGTTCATCGGCTATCTCAAATCGCTGGGCGTCGACGAGAGCAGGATCCATGGCATCGAGGGATCGGAAGAGCAATTGTGCGATTCCGATGGCGTGAAGATCGTTTCCAGCAATCTTGACGGAAAGACCTTCCGCAGGTCGGAATTGCTGAACATGGAAATAGAGTATACTTATTGTAGGATCGTGGAAGATGAAAAAGAATAAGATCTGGAAAATCAAAGGATATGAAGGAACGTTTACCGATGAAGAACTGATCGGTATGATTTCCAACGGCCAGGTGAAGAAAGATTTTGCGATCACGACCAAGGAAATGAAGAAATGGGTCAGAGTAGGAAACAGTATCTATCAGTTTTATTTGAAGGAGGATGGTCATGAGGATCTATAATACCAAGACATTGAAGATCGAAGAGTTCGTACCGTTGAAAGAGAAAGAAGTCAGCATGTATGTGTGCGGTCCGACGGTCTATAATCATGTCCATATCGGCAATGTGCGGCCTGTGGTCGTTTTCGATACGTTAAGAAGACTCTTTGAAGCGCTGGGTTATACCGTAAAGTATGTTTCCAACTATACGGATGTCGATGACAAGATCATCAACCGGGCGCAGGAGCTTGGGATCAGCGAACGGGAACTGACGGACGAGATGATCGATGCCTACAACCAGATCCGCCATCTGATGAATGCGGAAGATCTTTATGCTACGCCGCGGGTGACGATGACGATGAACGAGATCATCGATTTCATCGATGGTCTGATCAGAAACGGTTCCGCCTACGAAGTGGATGGAGACGTCTATTTCGATACGAGTTCCGTAAAAGATTACGGCAGCCTGTCCAACCAGAATATCGAAGACCTCAAGGTCGGCGCACGTATCGAGGAGAACGAACAGAAACGTTCCCCTTTGGATTTCGCATTATGGAAGAAAACAGATATGGGGATCAAATGGCAGACGCCGTTTGGCGAAGGCAGACCCGGCTGGCATACCGAATGCGTCGTGATGATCAATAAGGAACTGGGTCCGCTGATCGATATCCATGGCGGCGGCAAGGATCTGCGTTTTCCGCATCACGAGAACGAACGCGCCCAGTCGATGGCTCTGAATCACAGCGAACTGGCGAACTACTGGATGCATTCAGGCATGATCGATGTGAATGGCGTCAAGATGAGCAAGTCTTTGGGGAATTTCATCATCGCCAAAGACATTCTGACGACTTTGGATCCGATGGTGCTGCGCTGGTTCCTTTTGGGAACGCATTACCGCCAGGATGTGAATGTTTCCGACGAAATCATAGAGAATGCCAGGACGGAATTGAACAAGGTCCTGAACGCCTTGAAACAGGCGCAGGTGAAGCTGTCGCTGAACGGTTTTGAAAGCGATGCGCTGAATCAGGAAGCCTATGACCGTTTCATTGCGGCTATGGAGGATGATCTCAATACGCCGAACGCCTATGGTGAGATTTTTGAACTGGTCAAGAAGATCAATCAGGAACTGAGAGTCAGGGAGATCGATCTGGACAGCCTGGGTGCGGATACGAATACGCTCATCAGGGAACTGACGATCCTTGGCATCCGTTATCCGGAGATGAAACTGAGTGAAGAAGATAAAGAGACCTATCGTCTCTGGAACGAAGCGAAAGCTGCGAAAGACTTTGAAACGGCGGACAGGTACCGTGCGGTTCTGACCGAAAAAGGGATCTTGTAAGTGGATATACGGACACTGTCAGGCAGCGCACTGAGCTATCTCGGGGACGCGATCTTTACCTTGAAAGTACGGGAATTCTATCTGGAACACAATTACCGGACACCGGGATCTTTGCAGCAGATGAGTGCGAAGTATAACAGCGCGGCAGGCCAGAGAAAGGTTTTCGAGCGCCTGGACCGGGAGGGTTTCTTTACCGAAGAAGAAAAAGAGATCTTCAAGCGGGGCCGCAACGATATCAGCCACATTCCTGCAAGCAGCGATCTTGTGACCTATGAGATCGCCAGCGGGCTGGAAGCGATCTGCGGGCATCTCTATCTGACCGATCCGGTCCGGATGGATGAGCTATTCGAAGAAGTCTTCAAAGGAGGAGTTGAAAATGAGTGAATATGTCTACGGAAAGAATTCTTTCTTTGAAGCGCTGGAGAACCATCGCATCGTCAAGGCGTTTGTCCTGCATGATGAAGCGATCAAAGGCAAAGGGATCGACTACGAGATCGCCGACCGCAAGACGCTGGACCGTCTTTCCCGTTCCGGCAACCACCAGGGTTATGTCGCTTTGGTCAAAGAATTCGAACTGGCAGAAGTCGGGGACATGCTGAAGAAGGAAAACGGGCTGATCGTCATCCTGGACAACCTGCAGGATGTCCATAATCTGGGAGCCATCATCCGTACCTGCGACTGCGCAGGCGTCGATGGCGTCATCTATAAGACACACAATTCCGTCAAGGTCAACGATACGGTCGCAAAAGTCGCTTCCGGCGCTTTGGAGTACGTTAAAATCGCGGAGGTGACGAATCTGGTGAATACGATCCGCAAGCTCAAGGAAAACGGCTACTGGGTCGTGGGAACCGATGGGAATGCGACAATGTCATATACCGATCTCAAATACGATATGAATACGGTGCTGGTCATCGGATCGGAAGGCAAAGGGATCTCCCGTCTGGTCAGGGAGGAATGCGATTTCATGATTTCCTTGCCGATGCTGGGACACGTCACCAGTCTGAACGCTTCCGTCGCAGCCGGTATCCTTATCTATAATATCCTTCGCGCAAGGCAGTCTTAGAACTTTCCACAGCATAGTCCACATTGTGGAGAAAAACTGATAAATGAATGAAAAAACATTGAGAAGATAACATCTTCTTTTTATTAGATAATAAGGCCATGGATGAGAATCTGGAACTGATAAAACGGATCAGAAATGGCGACGACGAGGCATTCAAAGCCTTGCTGGAGAATCATAAAAAGATGATCTACAAGCTGATCTACGGCCTGTCGCTGGAAGCGGGGGATTTTGCGATCGATGTAGAGGAAGTCTTTCAGGAGGCTTCGCTGGTGCTGTATCGGGCTGTCTTTACGTTTGAAGAAGACAAGAATGTCAAGTTCTCTTCCTATGCCTACCTGGTCCTGAAAAACAGGATCAGGAACGTTTTTCGCAGCTATTACAATATCTATAAGGAAGAAACCTATTCGATCGACAGCCGCGAACATCAGGATTATCTGCTTTCCCTTGCGGTCAAAGAGGATCCTGTCAGATATCATAAGGAGCAGGAATTCCGCAAGCGGCTGGACCGTTTCATGAAAGAACTGTCTTCGGAAGATAAGCAGATCCTGGAACTGAGAGGGGACGAATTTTCGCATAAAGAGATCGCAGATCTCCTTCATATCTCCACCAAAAAGATCGATAACCGTCTGCGCATCTTAAGAAAGCGGATGGGGCAGTATCTGAAAGATGAAAAATGATTCCATGCAGTCTGAGATTCCTCCTCGGTGAAGGCATAATGATTGTTTCTCGCAAGCAATTATGT
Source organism: uncultured Erysipelotrichaceae bacterium (assembly GCA_902796525.1). Lineage (GTDB taxonomy): Bacteria > Bacillota_I > Bacilli_A > Erysipelotrichales > Erysipelotrichaceae > Colivicinus. The sequence goes on from CADBPB010000056.1 coordinate 5,374, forward strand.
TAATATTTTCACAAATAGAGGTGTCACAAGATGCAAAACCATAATCAAAAGTACGATCCTTTGTTTACGCCATGGAAGATAGGCAAAGTCGAGATCAAGAACCGTTTTGTGCTGACTTCGATGGGCGGAACAAACCTTTTAGGCTGGATGGAGATCAATCATTTCGACAAGGCAGGCGCCGATTTCATCATGGATGTCGCCAGAAACAACTGCGGCCTGGTCCTGCCGGGATGCCAGCCGGTCTATAATCCGATGTTCGGGCAGTGGCTTTACAAAAACGACAAGATGTATGAGAAACTGAAAGAATGGATGCCGGAATTTCACAAGACCGGAGCGAAGCTCTTCGTTCAGCTGACGGCGGGTTTCGGACGTTCGTTCACCATTTCCGAGATGATGGAGAAGCTGTATACGAATAAAGCCTTAAGGGCACTGTCCAAGCCATTCATGGATCTTGATAAGATCACGGCTTCCGCTTCACCGTCCCCGAACCGCTGGTCGGATAAAGTACCGTCAAGGGAAATGACGAAAGAGGAGATCCAGGAATTTATCGACGCTTTCGCAAAGACGGCCAGAAAACTGCGGGATGCCGGGGTCGATGGCGTCGAAATCCATGCGGTACATGAGGGTTATCTTCTGGACCAGTTCACTTTGAAATATGTAAATAAACGTACGGATGAATACGGAGGCTCCTTGGAGAACCGCTACCGTTTTGCGGCCGAGATCGTGAAAGCGATCAAGAAGGCGTGCGGAGCGGATTTCCCCGTTTCTTTGCGTTATTCCGTCGTTTCCAAGACAAAAGGTTTCCGCAGCGGAGCGCTGCCTGGCGAAGACTATACGGAAGTCGGACGGGACAGGAAAGAATCCGAGATCGCGGTGAAATACCTGCAGGATGCCGGTTACGATATGCTGAACTGCGATAACGGCACCTACGACGCCTGGTACTGGGCGCATCCGCCGATCTATATGCCGGAAAACTGCAATCTCGAGGATGTCGAACATATCCGCGATTTCTGCGATATCCCGGTCGTTTGCGCAGGCAGGATGAACCCTGCGGTCGCGGCAGAAGAGATCAAAAAAGGCAGACTCGATGGCGCCGGTTTCGCCCGGCAGTTCCTCGCCGATCCCGCCTGGATCACCAAACTGATGAACAATGAGGAAGACGATATCCGTCCGTGTATCCTGTGCCATAACGGCTGTTTCAATATGTGCCATTATGAAGGCGTGCCGAACGACCAGTCCTTAAGCGATTCCTTGCATCTGGCCAGATGCGCCGTCAACGCGGAAACGATGCAGAAGGAGAAACACTATATCAAACAGACGTCTTCGCCTAAGGAAGTCGTCATCATCGGCGGTGGCATCGGAGGCATGGAGACGGCCAGGGTGCTGAAACTGAGAGGACATAAGCCAGTCATCTATGAAGCGAGCGATCGGCTGGGAGGGACTTTTATTCCTGCCAGCGCGGAAAGCTATAAGGGCAAGCTTCGCGATCTTCTGGCCTGGTACATCCGCAAGATGAAAGAAATGGATATCGAGATCCATTTCAACGAAAAGGTGACCGATCTAAGCCGGTTCGATGGGAAAGACGTCGTGATCGCTACCGGCAGCAAGCCCCGTTCTTTGAATGTTCCGGGTTTCGAGAAAACGATCGAAGCCTGCGATTATCTCAACGGACAGGAAGTTGCAAACGACATCGTGGTCATCGGCGGCGGCCTGACCGGCTGCGAAGTCGCTTACGAACTGGCTTTGCAGGGCAGGAAAGTAAGCATCGTGGAGATGAAAAACGATCTGATCGCCCAGACGGGCGTCTGTCTGGCGAACAGTTCCTATCTCAGGGAATGGTTCGCGCTGCATGATGTCAAGGTTTATCTGAACACCGCTTTGAAAGAAGTGAAAGATGATTCTGTCATCTGTACGAAAAACGGGGAAGAGATCGTCATACCATGCGGATCGGTGATCTCATCGGTAGGCTATGTGCCGGATCCTCTCAAGACGCAAACAAAGAAGGTCCATCTGGTTGGAGACTGCAAAGAAGTAGGCAATCTGCGGACCGTCATCTGGAACGCCTACGAAACGGCGATGAAGATCTAGGGGGACAAGATATGGAATTAACATTGGAACAGAAAGCTATCCTGAATGGCGAAAAAGGAGAGACACTGGCCAAGGTCATGAAGACCCTGGTCATGTATGGGGAAGCGTTCGATGCGACGAAAATGGTGCCTGTGACCTCGAATTACAATCACCTGGTCACTTCTTTCGGATTGGGCGTCATGGATCCGGTCTATGAGCTGATGGACACGCTGCTGAAAGAAGGCGTCCGTTCTTCGCAGAAGTTTACCGTAGACCCGAGACCTCTCGATCCCAACGTACCGAAAGGATTCCTGCAGAACCTGGTCTTCAAACGTTTCATGTACAACAAGCAGGAGTTCTATGAGAAACAGCTGGAAGCACTAGGCCTGCTTGAGAAAGACGCGTTTACGTGTACCTGCTACATGAGCGAAGTAGGGAATAAGCCGGAATATGGCGAAGTCCTGTCATGGTCGGAGTCTTCCGCCGTCGTCTACGCCAATTCTGTGCTCGGAGCGAGGTGCAACCGGAATTCAGGTATCATCGATATCATGGGTTCGATCGTCGGCTGTGTGCCTTATTTCGGGCTTCTGACAGATGAGGGAAGGAAAGCGGATTGGATCATCCGGATCGAAACGACCAGAAAACCGGAAGCGCAGCTTCTGGGCAGTGCGATCGGCATGAAGGTCATGGAAGACGTGCCTTACGTCATCGGTCTGGATCGATGGCTGGGAAACGAACTGAATGAAGAAGCCTGCACCTACCTCAAGGATTTCGGCGCGGCCACTGCCAGCAATGGCGCGGTAGGACTCTATCATATCGACGGATTGACGCCGGAAGCCAGGAAACTCGGAACGAAGCTGCTGAAAAAGGATGCGAAGGAATACGTGATCACCGATGAAGTGCTGCAGGAAGTCTATGACAATTATCCGATCGTCTGGAAAAACAAAGACGCCAAGCCGAGGCTGTGTTTCATGGGTTGTCCGCATATGTCTCTGCAGCAGCTGAAGGACTGGACGGATACGATCGAAAAAAATCTGCGGAAATACGGCAATCCGCAGGTCCTGATTCCGACCGTCTTTACCGCGGCGCCTGCCGTCATCAGGGAATTCAAGAAAACGGACTACTACCCGCGTCTGGAAAAAACCGGGATCATCCTGTCTTATATCTGCCCGTTGATGTATATGAACAACCCGCTGTGCGCAAAGATGCCGGTCATCACTTCCAGCAACAAACTAAGGACGTATACCACTTCCCGCTACTACACGGATGAAGAGATCGTAATGCAGTTATGCAAAGGAGGCAGATAAGATGAAAGAATTCAAAGGCAGAGTCGTGACACCGGGCACCTGTACGGCAGAAGCGGTGGTGACGCATCAGGGTTTCAATACGCTGGCTTCTTTACAGAAAGCGCTGCAGTTCGGCGACAAGACGGCGAAAGTCAACGACCAGAACAATCCGGATCTTTTCGGCAAACCGATCGCCGGAAAAGCGTTATGTCTTCCGCAGACTATCGGTTCCACTACGGGAGGACTGGTGCTCTACTGCGCCTGCAAGATGGAAAGGAATCCCAGATGCATGCTGTTTGGCAACAGGATCGATTCTCTGGCTTGCGCAGGTGCCGTACTGGCCAGCGTCTGGTCGGATGCGGAAATGCCTGTCATCGATGAACTGGGAGACGGATTTCTGGATTATGTCAAAGACGGGATGAAGATCACGATCAAAGAAGATGGGACTGTGATCGTCGAATGATCCATCATTATGACTGATACGAAAGACATACTGCGATGGCAGTATGTTTTTTGTGATTCAGGGAAGAATGAAAATATTTTCAATAGTATGTATATAATTACAGAAAACTATTGACACTTTTTCATTCTTTGTTTAGAATGAGTATATCAACTTGGATGTAAACAGTATCGTTTATGATCCTGCGAGAGAGAGGACGTGGCTGGTGGAAACGTCTGCGGCAGTAAACGAGAATACATTACGGAGTCGAATGTCTGAAAACAGTAGGATATTCCGGATCGTCCCGTTACAGACGGAAGCCATGTCGGTGGCTGATGAGGCTGTTGCCGTAAGGCGATGGCGAATTAAGGTGGTAACACGAATTTCGTCCTTGTTGAGGACTTTTTTATTTTGGAGGAATGAAAATGAAAAAACTATTGCTTGTATTGTTGTCTGTGCTGTTTGTCTTGTGCATGGCAGGCTGTCAGGGATCGGCTGATCCCGACAACACGGAAGGGGACGATGCGTTCCATGTCGGCATCATACAGTTTGCTCCGCATTCCGCTTTGGATGCGGCGACGCAGGGCTTTACCGATGTCGTACTGGCAGAATTCCCGGATGCGGTGATCGATCTGCAGAATGCCGCCGGCGAAATTGCGACTTGCGCGCCGATCGTCAACGGTTTCGTAAACGATGGCGTTGATCTGATAATGGCGAACGCCACTCCGGCAGTCCAGGCTGCCGCGAATGCGACAGGAGATATTCCGATCCTGGGTACTTCCGTCACGGATTATGGCGCTGCTCTGGAAATCGCCAATTTCAATGGTATTACCGGAATGAATGTCTCAGGAACCAGCGATCTGGCTCCGCTGGATCAGCAGGCACAGATGATCCTGGATCTGTTCCCGGAAACCGGAACGGTAGGCATCCTGTTCTGTTCCAACGAAGCAAACTCCAAGTATCAGGTGCAGGTGGTCAAGGAAACATTGGAAGCAAAGGGTATTGCGGTAGTCGAAGGTGCATTTACGGATTCCAACGACATCGCGATGGTCGTAGAAGGACTTTGCGACCAGTGCGACGTGCTGTACATTCCTACCGATAATACAGCTGCGACATGCGCGGAAACGATCGCCAATGTCGTTCTGGAACGGAAGGTTCCTGTGATCGCCGGTGAAGAAGGCATCTGCAGACTTTGCGGTGTCGCCACCCTGACGATCGACTACTATGAATTAGGCAGAGTTACCGGTGAAATGGCGATCAGAGTGCTGAAAGGCGAAGC
>CADBPB010000057.1 GCA_902796525.1 uncultured Erysipelotrichaceae bacterium
AACAAGGAAACGGCGACACCTGATTTCGTCTTCCCAAGGACGGGAGTGGAATAAACAACATATAAGCCCGAATCAAACGGTTCGGGTTTTTCTTGAAGAATCTAATAATTCATGTACGGGAGGTAGGAACGAACAACAAAAACTGGAAGAATGATTTCTTCAGCAATACTCTGGTGATCGCCGTTACGGAACTGATCATGATGCTGGGCGGATTGCAGCTCATGACCTGTGTCTATCTGCCGATCTATTATGCGATCGCGACGACAAACGAGTTGCAGGACGAGTTTGTTTCCTATGGAACCTTTTATGTGACGTTTCTGATTCCGATAATTATCTGTCTGAGGTAAGCACCATCGAATGGGAATAACCCATCATTCAAAAAGCCTATAAAGGCTTTTTTGACAGTTAAACTCTTTTTTATAAAAACACGAGCGAAATAAAGCGGCAAGTCCTGATCGGTTCCATTACAAAGATCATCGAAGATATAGAACCGGTTTTACCAATTGAATTATAATATACTTAAATGTTTGAACTGCTTTGTAAGAGATTTATCAGCAATTATCAGGAAACAGAAGATCCGAAAGTCAGAGAAGACTATGGAACCGTCTTTTCGATGTTTTCCATCTGCTGCAACATCGTGATGGTCATTATGAAACTGATCATTTCCTTTATCAGCAATTCCATATCGATAAGAGCTGACGCTTTAAACAACCTTTCGGATGTAGGATCGAATGTGGCGACCTTGTTTGGATTCAGGCTTTCCAATAAACATCCCGATTCCGATCATCCATACGGTCATGGCCGCATGGAATATGTGGCGGGACTGATCGTATCGTTTCTGATACTGCTGGTTGGTATCGAGGCGATCAAGGAAGCCGTATTAAAGATCATCAATCCTCAGGAATTGCATTTCTCCTATGCGACAGTGAGCGTGCTGATCGTTTCGATACTTATAAAACTGCTGATGGCTTACATGAATGGCAAGGCTGCAAGCAGGATCGGTTCCGAAACGTTAAAAGCTGCCAGCCAGGATTCAATAAACGATTCGATCATGACGCTGGCCACTTTCATATCGATGCTGTTTTATAGATTCAGTGGCATCAACATCGATGCCTATATCGGCTTGATCGTTTCTCTGTTTGTAATAAAAGCGGGCATAGATATCTTTAGGGATGTGCTGGATACGATCCTGGGTAAGGCGCCGGACCCGGAGCTGATAAAAGAAATCGAAAGCGACATCATGAAACACGACAACGTATTGGGCGTCCACGATCTGATCCTGCATGACTATGGTCCTTCCCATCGTTTCATGTCTCTGCATGCCGAAGTCGATGCTTCCGTTCCGATCATGGAAACCCACGACATGATAGACAACATCGAAAACGAAATATTGGAAAAGTATCATATCCTTACCAGCATCCATATGGATCCTATCGATACGCAGGATGAACTGGCCGGCGTATTAAGAGAAGAAGTAAGAGTGAAGGTAAGAGAAATAGACCCTTCCTACAACATTCATGATTTCCGTCTGGTAAGAGGCAACACACATTCCAATCTGGTTTTCGATGTGCTGATTCCTGCCAATGACCAGATCAGTCATGACGAACTTAAGAAACAGATCAACGAGAAAGTAAAACAGATAGACGCAAGTTATATCTGTGTCATAACGATCGACCATGCGTTTGTCTGATATTCACTAAGGGAACAAAGATACCGTCGATACAGATTCGCACTCCCATCGATAGGGATGGCAATCGTGTCGATCAGACAGCAAGAACCATCGAAGAGGAACAAAAAAACATTCAAAGAAAACCTTTATACAAAGGACTGAGAGGGAATACAAACCGGCATTCAGCGACATTCGCAATAATACCGTCGAAAACATATATAATAGAAACAGTCGGGAGGTACTCGAAATGAACAGAAAATGGATGACTGTACTGATCGCGGCTCTGATCGTCTGCGTTCCTGTTTCCTACATGCTGGGAAGAAACTCGGTCGAAACAAAAGAGGAGACAGACAGCAGCGAGGCCTTATATGAACTGAACCGGGCGGAACTTGAGAAGCTCGTCTTTATCGAGGGACCGACCTATGTCATCGGTCACAAATCCCCGGACTCCGATACGGTATGCAGCGCCATTGCCTTTGCGGCGTTGTTGAACAAGCTGGGGATAAACGCAGAAGCCAGGGTTGCCGGAGATATCAACAATGAGACGAAATATATTCTCGAAGAAGCGGGGGTGGAAGTTCCCGAGATCCTTTATGATGCCTCCGGATACAACATCTTTCTGGTCGACCACAGCGAATATGCACAGGCAGTAGAAGGTCTTATCGATGCGAACATCGTCGGTGTCATCGATCATCACGGTATCGGAACGATCAATGTCGGCCACCAGGTTCTCTATAACGCCAAGCCGATCGGCGCAACAGCGACGAGTGTCTGGCTGTCCTATCTGAACTACGGAGTGGAGATCGATCCGCCGATCGCCCGTATCCTGTTGGGGGCCGTCCTCTCCGATACAGCCAACCTCACGGCTTCTACCACCATCAGCGCTGATGAGAAGGCCATCAAAGCACTCAATGAGATCGCTCCGATCGAAGACCTGAACGAGTACTATCGCAACCTGCACGAACGTGCCCTGTCCTATGATGGTTTTACCGATGTGGAGATCCTGTATTCCGACTACAAGGAATATGAA
>CADBPB010000058.1 GCA_902796525.1 uncultured Erysipelotrichaceae bacterium
AGTTTCATGAAAATATTTGTAAGATTATTGACAATCTGAAAGATTTTCATTATAGTAAAGGTAATTCGATGAACGAAAGAGTATCTGCAGACGGTCCGATAGCGAGTTGAAACAGAGTGGAAGTTCAATGGCAACGGTTGCAGAGAAGCGCATTCGGAAGATTTTTTCCTGAAAAGAGTAGGGAGAAACGTAATTCTGCGATAAGGATAAGAGGGGTCATATCTTTTTATGACAATCAGTGTGGTACCGCGATCAAAGTCGTCTCTGAACAGGGACGGCTTTTTTGTAGAAAGGAGGGCAGCAGGATGAAAGTGCGACGACGATGCTTTGTGAATGAATCTGTTCGGAATCTGTCATTGAAAAAAGAAAAGGAGAAGAAAATGAAAAAGATAATTACTGTCATATGCGCATTTATGCTTGCTGCGACTCTGGCTTCCTGTTCGAAACAGGACAGCAATGAAACGGAACTGGAACTGGTGACGACGCTGGATCAGGCGATCCTGATGCTGTCGACCGGGAAATGCGATGCGATCGCTTTGGATGGAACGACGGCGGAAAACTATGTCGCGCAGTCCGACGGTCAGTTTGCGATGTCGGGAGTCAATTTCGATCTGAGCATCTATGGCGATTATGAAGGGAATGTCGTGATTGCTAAGAAGGGAGAGACATCGCTGATCGATGCAGTGAATCTCTGCATCGGTACTGCGACAGCGAACGACTATTACACGCTGTGGACGGCAATCGCCAAGATGCAGTCGGGAACGGAAGACGAGGACGCTATCGCTATCGTGGGAGATACACCGGTATTCTCCGATGCCCCGATCGATGAGGGCTATCTGTATCTGCTTGATACGGAAGGCCTGAAGAAGCCTGAACTCGACTTGAGCAAGGCCGACGGCTTGCTTAAAGAGATCCTGGATAAAGGATTCATGCTGGTAGGTACGTCTCCGGATTATCCGCCAAACGAGTTCATTACCGAGGATGCCGTGATCTATGGCTCCGAGATGATGCTGGCGAAATATGTCTGCGACTGTCTTGGCGTTTCGTTGAAGATCGAAACGATGGACTTCAATGCCGTTCTGACGGCCGTCGATACCGGGAAAGTCGACATTGCTTTCTCCGGCTTCGGTTGGAAAGAAGACAGGGCGGAGGCATTCGAACTGTCGATCGGTTATACCGGGGATGACAAAGTGTCTTATCACACCTTGGTCGTTCCTGCGGGTGAAGAAGACAATTATCAGTCTTTGCAGGATTTTGTCGGCAAGCACATCGTTGCCCAGGCATCTTCTTTGCAGCAGATGTATGTCGAGGATCAGATCCTGACGCTGGAAGGGAATTAGGATGGGTCCTTCGCTCATAGACGTACTGATAGAGTACTGGCCGATCTTTCTGAAAGGGACGCTGGGAACGCTGCGTTTTGCGTTCATCGCCGTCTTTTTCGGATCCATCCTGGGGGCGTTCGTAGCGTTTGCCCGTCTGTCGAAGAATGCGATCCTGTCCAGATGCGCTTCCATCTATGCGGATATCTTGAGAGGAACGCCTCTGCTGGTACAGATGTATATCGCTTATTTCTTCATTCCCATCGTATTTCCTGTTCTGAACAAGGTAGACAAGGAAGTCTACGTGCTGATTTCTTTGATCCTGAATTCAAGCGCATATGTTTCGGAAATCGTGCGTAGCGGGATCAATTCGGTCGATGTCGGCCAGAGCGAAGCTGCCAGATCGCTGGGACTGAACGCCTCGGAAACGATGAAGAAGATCATCCTGCCCCAGGCCATCAAAAACATCCTTCCTGCACTGGCAAATGAGTATATCGCCATGATCAAGGAAACTTCGATGGCCGGGACCTTCATGCTGTATGAACTGATGTATACGCGCACCATCCTTGCCAACAAATATCTTTCCTGGCAGCCTCTGCTGATCATTGCCGGGATCTATCTGCTGCTGACTTTGGTGCTGACCGCTTTGGTCAAAAAACTGGAAGAGAGGCTGGCTGTCAGTGACTGAGAATAAGATACCGTTGATCGAAACGATCGATCTGAAAAAAGATTTCAATGATCTGCAGGTCCTCAAGGGCATTTCCGAGAAGATCTATCAGGGAGAAGTCGTCTGTATCATCGGACCGTCCGGAGGCGGAAAGTCGACTTTTCTGCGTTGCCTGAATATGCTGGAAGTGCCGACATCGGGTGAGGTCCGTTTTAAAGGAGAAAAACTTGATCCGAAAGATACGGATATCGACGAACACAGGCAGAAGATCGGCATGGTCTTTCAGCAGTTCAACGTATTTCCGCATCTCAGTGTTCTTGACAATATCACGCTGGCTCCGATCCTGAAGAAAAAACTCAGCAAAGAGACCGCTGAGAAAAGAGCCATGGAACTGCTGAAACAGGTCGGTCTGGAAGATAAGGCGAATGAATACCCAAGAAAGCTTTCGGGAGGGCAGAAACAGAGACTGGCGATCGTCAGAGCTATGGCGATGGATCCCGAAGTGATGCTGTTTGACGAACCGACTTCGGCGCTGGATCCGGAAATGGTCAAAGGGGTCCTGGAGGTGATTCAGCAGCTGACGGATACGGGAATGACTTGCGTCATCGTGACCCATGAGATGGGTTTCGCCAGAAAAGTGGCGGATCGGATCATTTTCATCGATGAAGGGATCGTTGCGGAAGAAGGAACGCCGGAAGAATTCTTCAACCATCCGAAGAATCCTCGGACGAAGGAATTCCTGTCGCAGGTACTGTGAGGTAATATTCATGAAAACGACATTTCAGTATGATCATTATTTCCGTTATGAAGAGATGGAAAAGTGTCTGAAACAGCTGCAGGAAGCCCATCCGGATCTGATGGATCTGGCAGTCTCCTGCGTGACCGAAGAAAAACGGAAGCAGTATGTCGCCATCCTGACAAACAAGGATACAGGCGATGCCTTAAGCAAGCCCGCTTTGTATATCGATGGCAATATCCATGCCGGTGAAGTGACTTCTTCGATGTGCGCGATGCATACGATCGATCATCTTCTCAGCAGTTATGAGACGGACAAAGAGATCCGCAAGATCCTTGACGAAAAGACCGTCTATGTCATGCCGAGAGTATCTCCGGATGGCGCGGAGCTGTATCTGAGCAGTCCTTACGGGCTGAGGTCCGTGAACCGCGAAACGAAGCATGAAGCAGGCGGGATCTGTGAAGAAGATCTCGATGAGGACGGGGTCATCCGGATGATGCGGATCAGAAACGACTATGGGGCATGGAAAAAAGATCCCCAGGATCCTTCGGGAATGCTGCCGAGAGGAGCGTCGGATGATGAAGGAGAGTTCTATGACATCTATCCGGAAGGAGTATTGGAAGAATACGATGGAATGGAGAATCTCAAAGTCAGACAAAGAAAATGGAATCTCGATTTCAACCGTAATTTTCCTTTCGGCTGGCAGCCCGAACCGAGACAGTCGGGCGCAGGCAAGTATCCCCTGAGCAACACGGAGACGAAGGCCATTGCCGATTTCGTGATCGCTCATCCCAATATCGGCATTGCCGCGATCGGTCATACCAGCGGCGGCCTGATCCTATACCCTCCGGGGACAAAAGCCTCGGAAAAAGCGTATGCGTATGATCTGACGGTACTGAAAGGTCTGGCGGCGATGGGCGAAGAAGAACTTGGCTACAAGCCGATGAATATCTTTGATTCTTTCCTCAGTTCCAAGGATTCTTATGACAGCGGGGCGCTGGATGACTGGATGTACGAGACCCAGGGCATTCCGTCTTTTACGGTGGAATTCTGGGATCTGGCCACGAAAGCAGGCGTACCGGTGGAATGGGGCGAGAAGAAAGAAGGCCCGCAGATGAAGCTGAAACGATTCAACGCCTGCATGAAGTGGGTCAGAGAGAATGCGCCGCAGTATTTCAGCGACTGGAAGAAGATCTCTCACCCGGTTTTTGGCGAAGTCGAGGTCGGCGGTTTCAACTACAAGTTCACTCATCAGAATCCGCCCGAGGATTTCCTTCTGAAGGAAGCGGAAGCCGATACGCGTTTCAATCTCCGGCTTCTGAAGGCACTGCCCAGACTGTCTATCGACGAAGTGAAAACGGAAAAGATCGGCGAGGGAATCTACAAGATCGATGCGATCGTTGGAAACAAAGGTTATCTCTCCACATCGCTGACGGATACCTGCCTGAACAGCGGAAAGGCGGAACCTGTTCTGGTCCGGGTGGAAACGGGAGAGCTGATTTCCGGAAAAAAAGAAGAAAAGATCCCGGATCTGCAGGGTTATTCCCGTACGGAGACAGGCGTCTTCTACTATGGCAACATCACGACTTTTACGAACGCGCAGGCAAGAAAGAAGCTCAGCTGGATCGTGAAAGCCAAAGATGGAGACACGATAAAAATCACTGCTTCACAGCCGAAAGCAGGCACCGTCAGTATAGAAGCAAAGATTTGAAAAAAACCTTAAAATAAAGCGTTTTCCGGTTGTATTTCCTGGCGAAATACCATATAATAATAACTGCCTTATTTTTTTCAATTTTAGCCCCGGAAACTAAAAGGAGAGAAAATATGCGTCAAACAACTATGCTGAAACCAGCAGATGTTAAGAAAGACTGGTATGTCGTTGATGCGAGCGGCAAGACTTTAGGTAGATTAGCCACGCAGTGCGCAGCTATCTTGAGAGGCAAGCACAAGCCAACGTTCACACCGAATGTCGACTGCGGCGATAATGTGATCATTATCAATGCGGCAAAGGTCGTCTACACAGGCGATCAGGAAAACAAGAAGACCTACTATCACCATTCAATGTACCCGGGAGGATTGAAAGCCAGATCTATTGGTAAGATGAAGAGAGATTATCCTGTCGAGTTGGTGGAAAAAGCTGTCAAAGGCATGCTTCCGCACAACAAACTTGGCGACAAGATGAGAACTCATCTGTTTGTTTACGAAGGTGATGAGCACCCTCACGCTGCTCAAAAACCAATTGAGCTTAAGTAAGGAGAAATTCAATGCCTAAAAAGAAAACAAATGTAACTTATCAAGGAACAGGACGACGTAAATCTTCCGTGGCTCGTGTCTATCTGACACCCGGCACAGGCAAGATCATGGTCGGCGAAAAGACTCTGGAAGAATATCTCCCTCAGGAAATTCTTAGAATGGTGGTAAAATCTCCGCTGGTCGAGACAGGAACGGAAGGTCAGTATGACGTCTTCATCAATGTCTATGGCGGCGGTTTAACAGGACAGGCTGGCGCGATGCGCCACGGCATCTCGCGTGCTTTGCTTGAAGTGGGCGATGATCTGAGACCTGTGCTGAAAAAAGCAGGATTCTTGACTCGTGATTCTCGTGCGAAAGAACGTAAGAAGTACGGTTTGAAGGGTGCCCGTAGAGCTCCTCAGTACTCGAAGCGTTAATTCTTGGGATTACGTGAAAGTGCTCCGAATGGAGCACTTTTTTCTTTTTGCGATGTTTGTTTTCTATTCGAACAGGATATCCGGATAAGTCCCGTCGTCCTTGAGGGACTGTATCTTCTCGACGACGATCGGCCGGTCTTCCTTGTAGGTGACACCGAACCAGCTGTCGCTGGAAGTGAGGACCTTGACCTTTGCCAGACCGCGATCGACCAGGACGCCTACATGATTTGGCAGCAGGGCTTCATATTTCAGAGGATTGTTTCTGATCCCTTCCGGCAGTTCTTCCCTGAAGATCTCGTCAAGCTGTCGGATCACATTCGGCGTGAAGCCCCAGAAGTTCATCGATACAGGCACATCGGCCGCGATCGGCTG
>CADBPB010000059.1 GCA_902796525.1 uncultured Erysipelotrichaceae bacterium
ATTACATCGGCGCCGGGTCGATCAGACTCCGGTAAATAGTTTCCGGGTTCTGTAAGCGCGCCCGGTTTGTTGTGAATGGGAACGATTTCTGTGGTATAATCCTAGTGGATCGATATGTCATAATATTTGGAATTGTATATGCAGAGCAGTGACGGAGAGGAGGGCAGCGTATGTATGAAACAAGCTACAAAGGCAGGAGATACTGTTTTCAGGAAGACTGTCTCGTTATAAACGAAAAAGTCATCGATTATACGGAGATGAACAGTATCAAGCATCGCGGCGGAGATGAGCCGGCTTTTGTTTTTGAATATCACGGGAAGCAATTCGCGATGCCATACCCTCCGGGAGAACTGGCGGAGATCCTCCCATATATGAAAAAAGCCTCAAAGATGACATCGGCCTTAAGCACGACGGATACGATCCCTGTTGAAGAAATGTCAGTTCCTCCGAAAAACGGTTATTACGGCCCGGTTGATGCTAAAGTAATGCCAATCAAAAAAAGCAAAAAGAAGGGGTGCTTAATAGGAATCGGCATTTTTATCCTTCTGTTGATCCTGCTGTTCGCCTTCGTCGGCAGAGGGGGCGACCAGAACGAATCAACGGCTCCCGATACCACTGCAGCAACCCAGGCAGAGACTACCGAGCCAACTGCAAAAGCTGAAGCAGAAACGAAGCCGGATACTTCGAAGTCGGATGTTTCGGAGGAGGACCTCAGCACTGAGGAACGCAATGCTTATGGGCAGGCGCTGAATTATCTCGACTACACAAGCTTTTCCCGCAGCGGATTGATCGACCAGTTGAAATACGAAGGATACTCTGAAGAAGCCTGCGAGAAAGCGGTCTCCCTCGTCGAGAAACAGGGGAAAGTCGACTGGACCGAACAGTGCAAAAAAAAGGCACAGGAATACCTGGATTACACGGAATTCTCCAGAGATGGTCTGATCGAGCAATTGAAATACGAAGGGTTCACTGATGATCAGATAAATTCTATCATCGATGAGGTATACCAATAAGATACAGAATATTGGCACAGAGGTGACTTTTTGCTATAATTGATTCACGTCACTACCCATAATATGTAGAAATGTTTTGGCAGGAGTATCTATGGAGCAGATGATCAGAAGAATTGGTGGAGCAGCAGTCGTTTTAGTCATGCTGCTCAGTTGTTTCGGTTTTGGCGCGGGAGACGTCAATGCTTCTGTCGTGAAGAAGATCGAGAGAAGCTACGATATCGCTGTAGTCTTCGACAATTCCGGTTCGATGTACAAGTCAGACGCCTGGTGCAAGGCCAAGTACGCCATGGAGATCTTCGCGGCGATGATGCCCTATGGGAAAAATGATTCCCTGCGGATCTATCCCATGTGGGAGGTGACCACCGGCGAAGGCGGAGAGGGATCATATGAGCCCATCGAGATCAGCAGTTCTGCGGACATCGACAAGATCCACAACATGTATACCGTTACCAATGGCCAGACGCCTTTCGCCCCTGTGAGGGAAGCCCTCGAGGACCTGGAAGGTTCGACGGCTGATGAGAAGTGGCTGATCGTCCTCACCGACGGCGAATTCAACATGGACGGCCGCAAAGGGAAAACGAAGGACGGGATCGTCGATGTGCAGAAGGAATTGTCCGATATCGCGGACAAAGGAATCAGCGTGCAGTATCTGGCAATGGGGGAAGACGCTTCAGCCCTCCAGGCAAGCGAGAACAAGGGTCTGTTCGCTGTAAAAGCGACGAACGCATCTCTCAGTCAGGACCTGATCGTTATCTGCAACCGGATCTTTCAGCGGGCGCTGCTGCCGGCGGACGCGTATTCCGACAACGGCAAGATCAATCTGGATCTGTCCATGAACAATCTCATCGTTTTCGTCCAGGGCAAGAACGCTAAAGTAGAAGGCCTGGAAGGAAGCAAGGGCGAGGTTAAGCTCAAGGACCGGCGCCAGTGTCAGTACAGCGATGTGTCCACCGGAGGCAAGTACGCGAATGTCGCTCAGGTAGACCCGACCCTCTACGGAGAAGTGGATACTTTCGGCGCCTGCAAGAAAGGGATCTACAAGCTTTCCGCGCAGAACGTGGACAAGAAGAATCTGCAGATATTCTATGAGCCGGACGTCAACATCAAGGTCGTCCTGAAGGATCCGAACAAAAACGATGATCCGGGGACGGAACTGACGAATGCAGACGGATTCAAAACCGGGGACTACACCATCGACTACGCCCTGATCGACAACCAGACCGGCAAGGACGTCAGCACCTCGAACCTTCTCGGCAAGGTGACATACGATGGGGAGCTGCGGTACTCCAACGGGGAGACCAAGCGCCTCGATCCGGGAGATCCTTTCACACTGAAACCGGATGGAGAAGCCTTTGTTTATGTGAAGGCGACCTATCTGGAGGATTACCAGATCTCCACGGATTACATGAAGGATGACTATACCATCAAGGTCGACAAGGCGGCGGCAAAGAAGCTGGGCGTCAAGCTGGATGTCAAACAGTCCGGGTCATGGTACAACACCAGGAAACACGATGAATGGAAGCCGATCCGGGCTCATCTTCAGTACAATGGCAAAGACCTGACCGATGAGCAGCTCGACAACGTCAAAATGAAGTGCAGCTTCGAAGACGGCACGATGGATTATGCTCTGAAGCCGGTCCACGGCGAGTCGGCCATCGATATCTATCCCGGACAAAAGCAGGACGGGACCTACGCAGAGCCGGAAAAAGGCAAATACAAAATGACGGCAGACGCCTCCTACACGGCACAGTACAGCAAGGCGTCGAAGGCGTCGGATCACACGAAGTTCCATGTCGCCGGGTACAGCAAACTGCTGTGGTGGCTGATGAGGATCATCCCGCTGCTGGCGCTCCTGCTTTTGCTGCTGTGGTGGAACCTGCACAAAACTTTCCCGAGGAAAGTCTACTTCAACGACAAGATGGGAGCCTCGAGGATCAAGATCAAAAACAAAGGGATCAACCTTTCTTCCAATACATATCCGGGTGAGATCACCTGTGATGCCGATAAAGTTACCAATCACATGGCGAGAAAGAAAAAATCCGCCAAGTTTGTGATCAAAAATATCAAACCGGATCCATCGGTCCAGTCCTTCTCCATCGGACTTGGAAAGGAATTCGTCAAGGACGGATCCGGAAACTTCGTCGACACCTTCGGCAAACCGTTGAATTCCAAAACGAAGATAACCATCAGCAACGGTACGGAGATCGTTTGGAGAAAACCTGGTAAGAGACGCAGAGGAGTAATCTCGATCAACAGCAAGAAATAGTTCAGAAAGGGAAAGGTAACGTCATGGCAAAGAAGGAATTATTAAAGCCAAACAAAGTAAATGCTACTCTGTTCATTGGAGTGGGCGGTATCGGTTCGCGGATCATCAAGGGCGTCGCGGAACGCTGCGTCAACGATGACAAGTCAAATTTGCGCTTCGTTTCGATGGATACAGACGTTAACGATCTGTCCAGACTGGAGGACGGTGCTGTGATCACGGCCATTCAGACTTCCTCCACCAGATCCATCAAGGACTATCTGAACTTTGACGCGGATGCCAAAAAGAACTGGTTCCCGGAGAACAGGATCCTGGATTACAAGACCGTATCCGAAGGCGCAGGCCAGGTGCGGGCGATCTCCAGACTGGCGCTGAACGCCACCATCCGTCAGGGAAACATCAACAAGCTGTACACATCCATCGATGAACTGTTCCTCAAGGACGGAAGCGATAAGAATCAGGCCATCAAGGTCGTGATCGCATCGTCACTGACCGGCGGAACGGGATCCGGTATCGCGCTTCCGATCGGCATGCTGGTCCGGAATTACCTTTCGACGAACTATCCGGAATCCGCGGCGATCATCCGGGGATTCTTCATCATGCCGGGCGTCATGGATACGGTCATCACAACAGAGAGTGAGCGGCTCAGCCAGCGCAGGAACGGATACGCGGCACTGAAGGAGATCAACGCTTTCATGATGAAGGGCAGCGGATTCTTCGATTCAGAGCCGGTACTCAAGAGATACCAGACGATGGGCATCAAGGTCCCGACGACAGCAGGCGAAGACGAGATCCTCGACTGCCTGCCGTTCGACTTCTGTTTCCTTCTGGACAGGATCGACGAGAAACAGAGAAGCATGCAGACGCTGCAGCAGTACGAAGCCTTTGCAGCCCAGAGCATCTACGAGCAGAATGTCGGCCCGATGAATGGAAGCGCCTCCAGCAAAGAGGACAATATCGTGAAGGAATTCATCGATCCGATCAAACTGGGCCGCTGCCGTTTCGGAGGAGCAGGTGCTTCCGTTCTCCGCTACCCCTATGAGGAGATCCGGGATTATATCGCGCTGAACTGGACGCAGAGAGCGATCCTGGGAGCAGTGCCGGGCAACATTTCTGAAGATGCCAGAGCGAAGATCATCAAGAATTCCTGGCTCAGATACGACGCGGAATTCAATGAAGCGGTCAAGAAGTATGAGCGTAATCCTCAGGCGACGGCATCGGATGAACCGATCCTTTCTGAAGTATATATCGACGCCATCGAAAACGTAGGAGAAAGCGGCGACGATTTCACCAATATGATCCGGGAGAAATTCCTGGAGGCGAAGGCCAATGAGATCGAGGACGACTCCATCGGAGGAGCGACTTTCGCCAAGAAGATGCAGAAGGTATCGAACCACTTTATCGATACCGTCGTTAATGAAGCGGTCACCAACCACATCGAGAAAATGCAGGAAAGCGCCGGCACTTCCGATGAAGAAGCCACCGATATGAGCGATCTGCGAAGAGCAGCCCGCATGCCGGCGGAGGATGAGGGATATACCAAGCGGTACAACATGATCCAGAATCTCTCGGAGATCAACGATAATCCGGAGCTGGAGACTCTCGTGAAGAAGTTCGTCCGGGGAGTGCTGGGCAACGATGTATCCATCAAGAGAGACAAGAAAGACCCGTATACTCTGGAAGCGTTCCTGTCGTCCACCACGAAGGTCATGCATCCAAACGCTGCCAGATACCTCCTGTACAAGCTCTCCAGAGCTTTGAAGGATGAAGCAGAGAAGACGACTTACGATAAGGGCGTCTATGAAGCTCAGATCGCCGAGGTCACCCGAGGGATCACACCGGACGAGGACAAGGCGGACATCAAGAAATTCCAGGTGCGGATGAACCTGGGCAAGGAGACATCCCTGCGGGCGATGTGCGAGGCCATCGACAATGAAAACCGTGTGGCTGAAGCTATCGAAAAGATCACCGGAGACAAGAAAGACTCCTGCAACAGCATGATGGATGACTATTACAACGTAGTCACTTCCTTCTACAACAGGGTCGCGAGAAAGATCGTCTGTGTAGAGGCTCAGAAGTATGTCAACCGCCTGATCCATTCCTATGAGCGTTTCTTCGATACCTTCGAGACCAAGGTGGTCAGCATCGAAAAGGCGAAGAAGGCCATCAATGACGCACTGCGCTTTGAGAACGGAGACTGTGTCATGAATCTGTTCTCCCGCAGCGAATACCTGAACATGCTGGTGGAACAGCAGGGAACCCCCATGGGCAACAACAACAGCGACAAAGAACTGTATGCGAGCATCTACGACGCTGTCAAGGAGAATGCTGCCATCGAAGAGCGGACGACCTACAACCCGCTGCTGCAGGAAACACGTCATGACATCTTCGATGAGATCATCGTAGAGCATTACAAGAAGATGGTAGAGACCAACTGCGATGAGTTCATCGACAGGGATATCCTGCAGGGCATCCGTCTGGAGTATGACATCAAGATCGCGATCGATAAGGCCAAGGCCCAGAGCGAAGAGGCCAAGGACAGGATCATGAAGCGGGCGAACGATGTGCAGCAGATCAGACAGTACGTCAAGAAGAAGATCGAAAGCTGCCGCAATCTGTCCAGCCCCGGCATCAGCAAAAAAGACTTCGAAGAGAGCCGTGATGTGAACGCCATCGCCTTCGGCGAGGGGATCCGGGACGGCAACGGGATCAGAGTGTCCGATTATCTTGTTGAAAAGGATCGTTCGGCATCGG
>CADBPB010000060.1 GCA_902796525.1 uncultured Erysipelotrichaceae bacterium
CGAACTGACGCTATGATCTAAAGATTTCATAAGCATACAAAAAGCTCCGTTTCGGAGCTTTTTAAGTCGTTATACCAGTTCGATGGTCGCCATCGGAGCGGCGTCGCCTCTGCGGATATAAGTCTTCGCAACGCGCGTGTAACCGCCGTTTCTGTCCTTATAACGCGGAGCTACTTCCTCGAACAGCACCTGCAAAGCAGATTTGCCGTCTTTGGTTTCGACATCTCTCAGATATGCAGCGACCTGTCTTCTGGCCGCAAGGTCATCTTTCTTCGCAACAGTGATCAGATGATCTACGACGCTGCGCAGTTCTTTCGCCTTCATCTCTGTTGTTTCGATCTTGCCTTTAAGAATTAAATCTGTAGCCATGTTTCTAAGAAGGGCTACTCTATGGTCAGCTGTTCTGCCTAACCTACGATTCCACATAGTTTGTTTACCTCCTTTTAGTCATCGCTAGATTTGAATGATAGATTCATGGCCTGCAGTTTCTCTTTGACTTCTTTCAAAGATTTCTTGCCAAGATTACGGACTCTGCTCATTTCTTCTTCCGTCTTCTGCGTCAGTTCCTCGACCGTCGAGATGCCTGCGCGCTTGAGACAGTTGTAAGATCTTACCGTCAGATCGAGATCGTCGATCGTCATATTGTTCTTCTTGGCGTTGCCTTCGTTGACATAATCTTTCATCACGGATCCCATCTCGCTGACTTCCGTATCGACTTCCGTCAGCAGTTCCAGATGAGAAACCAGGATCTTTGAAGCCAAAGCGATGGATTCTTTCGGATCGATCGAACCGTTGGTCCATACTTCCATCGTCAGCTCGTCATACTTCGCAGACTGGCCGACACGCGTCGGTTCTACGCTGTAATTCGCCTTGACGACCGGGGTATAGATCGCATCCGTATAGATCGTCCCGATGCCCTGCGATGAGCCCTGATACAGGAGCTTATTCTCATCGGCCGAGACATAGCCTCTACCTTTTCTAGCTAACAGTTCCATTTCCAGCTCTCCGCCCTTTTCAAGATGAGCGATCTCCAGTTCAGGATTGATGACCTCGACACCTGCCGGAACGATGATATCTTCCGCTTTCACCGTGCAAGGTCCCTTGGCAGAGATCCTTAAGGTATAGGTATCTTCATCCATGATATCAAGGATCAGTTCCTTGATGTTGAGGATGATCATCGTGACATCTTCTCTGACGCCCTTGATCGAAGAGAATTCATGGAAGACTCCATCGATCTTCACGGAATAAACCGCTCCGCCAGGCAGAGATGAAAGCATCGTTCTTCTTAAAGCGTTGCCTATCGTCGTACCGAATCCTCTTTCCAGAGGGGAAATGACGAACTTCCCATAATGATCTGATTCCACATACTCACTTATTTTGAATTTCGGACGCTCAAATTTATTCATATGTTTCCTCCTTATCCTCTAGGTTTCTTCGGTGGGCGACAGCCGTTGTGCGGAACAGGAGTCACATCGTTGATCGCTGTGATCTCGAGGCCGGCTGTAGCGAGCGCACGGATAGCGGCTTCTCTGCCGGGTCCGGGTCCCTTTACATTTACCTCCACTTTTTTCATGCCATGATCCATCGCAGTCTTTCCTGCAGCTTCCGCAACCAGCTGTGCGGCGTACGGCGTAGACTTACGTGAACCTTTGTATCCCATAGCACCTGCAGATGACCAGGAAATGACGTTTCCTGCTTCATCCGTTACGGTGACGATCGTATTATTGAATGTTGAGTGGACATGTGCAACGCCACTGGCAATATTCTTCTTGACACGTTTTTTACGTGTTGTCTTTGCTTTCTGTGCCATTGTTTATCCTCCTTACTTCTTCTTATTCGCGACGGTTCTTCTCGGACCTTTTCTCGTTCTGGCATTGGTCTTAGTTCTCTGTCCTCTTACAGGCAGGCCTTTCCTATGCCTGATGCCGCGGTAGCAGCCGATTTCCATCAGACGCTTGATGTTCAGCTGCGTTTCTCTTCTAAGATCGCCTTCGATCTTGTATTCTTCCAGTGATTTACGGATCGCGTTGATCTGATCATCGGTCAGATCCTTTACACGGATATCTTCGCTGATCTTGTTTTCAGCCAGGATCTTCTGTGCTGTCGATAAGCCGACACCGTAAATATAAGTCAGTGACACTACTACACGTTTATCGTTAGGAATGTCAACACCAGCAATACGTGCCATTTACTCATTTCCTCCCTTTTAACCTTGTCTTTGTTTGTGTTTAGGGTTTTCACATATAACCATGACGCGACCTTTACGCTTAATGACTCGACATTTGTCGCACATCGGTTTTACAGATGGTCTTACTTTCATGTTTTCCCTCCCAGACACTACTTGTGTCTAAATGTAATACGCCCACGTGTTAGATCATAAGGTGAAATCTCTACTGTCACTCTATCGCCTGGTAAAATGCGGATGTAATGCATGCGGATTTTACCAGAAACGTGAGCCAGGATTTCGTGACCGTTCTCCAGTTTCACCTTGAATTGTGCATTCGGTAATGTATCTACAACGATACCTTCGATCTCAATAACGTCTTGTTTTGCCAATAGCTAATCCTCCTTTGTCAAAATCTTGCAACCATCTTCGGTGATCGCAACCGTATGTTCATAATGCGCAGCCCAGGAGTGATCATAACTCTTCACGCCCCAGCCGTCTTTCAATGTGTAGCATCTTGCGGAACCCATGAAGACCATCGGTTCGACAGCGATACACATGCCTTTCTTGAGCAGTTCCAGCGTACCCGGCTTGCCGACATTCGGCACATAGGGATCCTCATGAACGCTCTTGCCTATCCCGTGTCCCGTATATTCTTCAGGCAACGAGAATCCGAACGATTCTACATACGTCTGTATCGCATTCGCGATATCGCCGATATGATTGCCCGGTTTTACCTGCTCCAGACCCAGATACAGCGATTCTTCCGTCACTTTCAGAAGTTCCAATACCTTCGGATCCGTGACGTTGCCGACCGTATACGTCCAGCCGGAATCGCCGTGATAGCCTTTGTAGCAGGCACCGACATCGACCGTGATGATGTCTCCGTCTTTCAGAATCGTGTGATCAGGGATCCCATGGACCAGCGTATCATTGATCGATGCGCAGATCGCAGCTGGGAAACCCTGATAGTTCTTAAATGATGGAGTGGCACCGTTTTCCCGGATCACTTCTTCGGCGATCCGGTTCAGTTCCAATGTCGATATTCCCGGTCGTATCACCTCTTTCATCTTCTTGTGGACACGCGCGACGATGGTGCCGGCATGATCCATAAGTTCGATCTCTCTTGGTGACTTGATTGAGATCATTTACACAATTCCTCCAAGATGTTTTCGACATCGGCAAACACTTCCTGAACGCTCTTGGAAGCATCCACATGCCTGACGATGCCCATCTTTTCATAATACTCGATGACCGGTTGAGTATTCTTATGATATTCCTCGAGCCTCTTGGTCAGACTCTCCAGATTATCATCTTTTCTTTGGATGATTTCGCTGCCGCACTTATCGCAGATTCCTTCGACTTTCGTCGGACTGAAATAAATGTTCGAGATATCACCGCATTTGGGACATAATCTTCGACCTGTGATCCGCTTTACCAGCAGATCATCCGCGATATCCAGATTGATCACCTGATCGACCTTTTTACCGGTCTCATTCAGGATCAAAGTGAGATCCTCGGCTTGGGCTTCGGTCCTGGGATATCCATCAAACAGGAATCCCGCATCCATATCGTCTCTGGAGAATCTTTCCAGAATGATGTCATGGATGATTTCATCCGGAACCAAGGCTCCTCTGTTCATATAATCCTGTGCCTTCAGACCGACTTCCGTCTCATTTCTGACTGCTTCTCTGAGCATGTCTCCGGTCGAGACATGGATCAGACCGTATTTTTCCAGGATAAGCTCTGACATCGTGCCCTTGCCGGCACCCGGAGCACCAATGATAAGAAGATTCATGTACCCTCCTTATTTGCCTAC
>CADBPB010000061.1 GCA_902796525.1 uncultured Erysipelotrichaceae bacterium
ACCGGCCGATCCCGGGCCGTCTGAAAGACTACATCGCCATGCCTAAGATGAACATGTACCAGTCTTTGCATACCACGATCGTCGGGCCGGACGGACGCATCTATGAGGTACAGATCCGTACGGAAGCCATGGACGAGGTCGCAGAACGAGGCGTGGCTGCCCACTGGTCTTATAAAGAGGGGAAACAGCGTTCCCAGAAAGAAGTATTGAATGAACTGCAGTGGCTGAAAGCATTCGAAGACAATTCGGATACCGATGCCAAGGACTATATGAACGATATCACCCATGATATCTTCAACGCGAACATCTACTGTCTGACGCCGAGAGGAAGGGTCATCGACCTGGCGCAGGGCGCAACGCCGATCGATTTCGCTTACCGCATCCATACCGAAGTAGGGAATCAGACCGTAGGAGCGCTGGTCAACGGGGTCATGGTCCCTTTGAATACGCCGTTGAAGACCGGCGATGTCGTGGAGCTTAAAACCAACAAGAATTCTGCGCCGTCCGAAGACTGGCTGAAGATCGTCAAAACCAACCACGCCCGGAACAAGATCAAAGCCTACTTCCTGAAGAAAGAAACGGAAGACCGCGAACAGCTGATCAAGGAAGGCGAAGCCCTGCTGAAAGAAGAATTCAGCAAGCACGATCTTGCCGATGAATACCCCGACAGCAAGAAGATGGACAAGATCGCGACCTCCATGGGCTATTCTTCCGCTCACGATCTGTTCTTCGCGATCGGCTGTCACTCGATGATGCCTATCAATATCGTGGAACGGGTCGCAAAAGCTGGCAAACGGGAAGTCGATCTGGAAACGATCGAAAAGATCACCAAACGAAATGCGGAAAAGACGCATCTGATCAGCCGTACCGGCATCGTGGTCAAGGGAATCAGTTCGATGAAACTGTCCCTATCGCCATGCTGCTCGCCGGTCTACGGGGACGAGATCATCGGCTTCGTATCCAAAGGGCAGGGCATCAAGGTCCATCGCAAGGACTGTCCGAATATCCAGGGTCTGAAGCGTTTCATCGATGTCGAATGGGATCCGGAAAAACCGGATATGAAATATGAGACTTCCATCAAGATCTTCTCCAAAGACCGTTCCTATCTGCTGACCGATCTGGTCACGGTCGTCGCCCAGTACAAAGCGAATCTTACCGCCGTCAACAGCGTCGCGAATACGGAAAACCTGACTGCCACGACAAGTCTGTCGTTCACGGTAAACGACCTGGAACAACTGGAAGTGATCATGGCCAATCTGCGAAAGGTCGAGAGCGTGATATCGGTTGAAAGAGCCATCAAATGATGTTAAGATTGTGATGTCGATAAACAAAAGAATCTTATCCGGTTCATTGCAGCGAGAAGGGTACGGTGCAAGCCTTCATGAAAGGATAAGAGGGACACTTGTTTGACACCTTAGGGCGTAGGATCTGCGTTAAAGATCTCGAGGGCACAGCTATGTGAACTAAGGTGGTACCGCGTGAGAAACGTCCTTAGAGGACGTTTTTATTGTTTAAGGAGGAGATTCTTATGTATGACAGTTTCGGTCTGGTAGAAAAGCTCTATTTCGTCCGTACCTCAGGTTCGAAAGAAGAACTGAAAGCGGCAAAGATCATCCAGAAGGAATGTGCAAGATTCAATGTCAAAGCAAAGCTGGAATCGTTTCCGGTCGATGCCTTCGAGGTAGAAAAATGCCAGCTGCATTTCATGGAACCTGATTTGGATGTGCCGTTTGTCGCCGTAGGCATGTCCGGTTCGACGCCGGAAAAGGGCGTGGAAGGCGAACTGGTCTATCTCGCTTCTGCGACGGATGCCCAGATCACGGATATTCGGGACAAGATCTGTCTGATCGCTGGCAAGATGGTCGACAACAAGACGTACAAGATTCTGGCGCAGAAGAAACCAGCCGCATTGATCCTCTGCACCGGCGATGTCTATCTCGATGAAAAAGACGTCGATCTAGACCCGTACAAATACCGCAAACGTCACCAGGATCTCGCTTATATTCCGGCCGTATGTATCCGCATGAAAGATGCGGAGAAGCTGGTCGAGCATCTTCCGAAGAAAGCCCGTATCGTTCTGAAACAGAAACAGTTCAAGACGGATTCCCACAATGTGGTCGCGGAAATCAAAGGAACGGACAAAGCGGAGGAAGTGATCGTATATACCGCGCATTATGATTCCGTCAGCTACTCCAAAGGAGCTTACGACAACGCCACCGGCAGCGCCTGCATCCTGGAGATGCTTGGATATTACAGCGAACACAGACCAAAGAGAACCGTCAGGTTCATCTGGTGCGGTTCCGAAGAGGAAGGACTGCTTGGTTCCCGCGCTTATGTCGAGAAACACAAAAAACAGCTCGACAGCATCGTTCTCAACATCAATATCGATATGCTGGGAGTGACTTTGGGACACGATATCGCCTGTGTCAGTGCAAGCGAGGATCTCGTCCATTATCTTCAGTATCTTTCCAAGATGGAAGGATTTCCGCTTGATGTCCGACAGGGCGTCTATTCGAGCGATTCCACCCCGTTCGCGGATGCTGGCATTCCGGCTCTGTCCTTTGCCCGTGTGCCGGCCAAAGGAGGCGCCGTGATCCATTCCAGGAAAGATGTCATGGAACATCTGTCAGCGGGCAACTACTACAGATCGTGCGAATTCATCGAGAAATTTTCCAATCATATGAATTATTCCGTATGTTTCCCTGTTCCGAGAGAGATTCCGGAGAAGGTAAAAGAGGATCTCGATTACTACAATCTCAGAAAGGAGCGCAAATAAGATGCCATATCAGACTGTAAAAGGAACCTATGACCTGCTTCCGGAAAAGATGAAGCGTTTCAACGAACTGGAGACGCTGTTCCGTTCGTTCCTGGAAATCTACGGCTACAGTGAAATCAAAACGCCTGTTTTCGAATATACCGGTGTATTCAAAAAAGAAAACGATACTTCGGACATGGTCACCAAAGAGATGTACACGTTCTCGGTGAATGACAAGGATTCATTGACTTTGCGTCCGGAAGGAACGCCGGGCGTCATCCGTCTGATCATCGAAAACAAGCTTTATGGAAGTATGGAACTGCCGATCAAGCTGGCATATATCGAGGAAATGTTCCGTCATGAACGTCCTCAGAAAGGCAGACAGCGTCAGTTTACGCAGATGGGGATCGAATGCATCGGCGACAAGGACCCTTTGATCGATGCGGAAGTCATTGCTTTAGGATATTTCTACATCAAGGCATTAGGCCTTGAAGGCGTCAAGGTGCTGGTCAACTCGTTAGGCGATACCGAATCGAGGGTGAACTATAAGAAAGAACTGATCGAATACTTCACGCCATACAAGGATCAGCTATGCACGGACTGTCAGAATCGCCTGCTGAAGAACCCGCTGCGCATCCTCGACTGCAAGATCGACCATGAGAATCCTGTCGTACAGAACGCTCCGAAAATGAAACTGAACGAGGCTTCCGAAGAATACTTCAGCAAAGTGAAGCACTATCTGGATGTTCTCGGGATTCCATACGAGATCGACGACAAGCTGGTAAGAGGTCTCGATTATTATACCGATACCGTCTTCGAAGTGGTTTCGACCAACGAAGAATCCGGTTCGCAGGCGACGATCTTTGGCGGAGGCAGGTATGACGACCTGGTCAAAGAAATGGGCGGACCGCAGCTGAGCGGCATCGGGTTTGCGATCGGGCTGGAACGGCTGCTGATCCTGGCGGATGCGGAAGACGTTTTCCCGGAATCCGAACCGTATCTGGATGCCTATGTGATCAATCTCTGTGAAGAAAGCGATCAGGCGCTGAAAGTCGCGTCGATGCTCAGGGAGGAAGGCTTCATCACGGAACTGGACTACTATCACCGTTCCCTGAAAGCCCAGTTCAAATCGAGCGACCGCAAGAAAGCCAGATTCGTGATCATCATCGGAGAAGACGAAGTAAAGAATGAAACCGTTACATTGAAAGATACGCTGACCAAGGCGCAGGAAGAAGTGCCCGTCAAGGAACTGTGCGAACGGATGGATCAGCTTTTGGAGGATTATTATGAATAGAGACCATACCTGCGGAGAATTAAGAAAAGAAGATGCCGGTAAACATGTGAAACTAGCCGGATGGGTCGCGAAACGAAGGAATCTGGGTTCCATCGTTTTCATCGATCTGCGCGACCGTTACGGGATCACCCAGATCACGTTCGACGAAGAACATAACGAACTGGTCAAAGATGTCAGAAACGAATATGTCATCGAAGTGGAAGGAACGGTTTCTTTGAAAGAAACGCCGAACCTGAAACTGGAGACCGGCGAGATCGAGGTACTTGCGGATACCTGCAAGATCCTGTCGGCGGCTAAAACTACGCCGATGATCATTGCGGATGAAACAGACGCTCTGGAAGACCTGCGTTTGAAATACCGCTATCTGGATATCCGTCGGAATCCGATCAAAGAAAAACTGCTGATGAGAGACAAGATCACCACGATCGTAAGACGCGTACTGCATGAGGATGATTTCGTGGAAGTGGAAACGCCGATCCTGTCCAAATCCACTCCGGAAGGCGCGAGAGACTATCTTGTGCCATCCCGCTTGTATAACGGCAGATTCTATGCGCTACCGCAGTCTCCCCAGCAGTACAAGCAGCTGCTGATGATCGGAGGGATGGACCGCTATTTCCAGATCGCGCGCTGTTTCCGTGACGAAGACTTGCGGGCCGACAGACAGCCGGAATTCACGCAGATCGACATCGAAATGTCCTTTGCGGACGAAGAAGATATCTTTACGGAAGTCGAAAAGATCATGAAGACGCTGTTCAAGGAACTGAAAGGCGTGGATAAACTGGACTTTCCTAGAATTAAATACGTTGATGCGATGGACCGTTACGGTTCCGATAAACCGGATCTGCGTTTCGGAAACGAAATGATGGACATCAGTTCATTATTCAAAGATACGGGATTCGCCGTCT
Source organism: uncultured Erysipelotrichaceae bacterium (assembly GCA_902796525.1). Taxonomy (GTDB): domain Bacteria; phylum Bacillota_I; class Bacilli_A; order Erysipelotrichales; family Erysipelotrichaceae; genus Colivicinus. The sequence continues at coordinate 4,955 of CADBPB010000061.1, forward strand.
TTAGGAACTGTTTGGAACAGGGAGGTGTCATCAAAGCTCTGGTATTCAAGAATGCGGCTGAGCATCTGTCAAGGAAACGTTTCGATGAATTGAATGAATTCGTCAAGATCTACAAAGCCAAAGGACTGGCTTATCTCAAACGAGAGAATGATCAGTTCGCCGGTTCGGTCAACAATGCGTTAAGCGAAGAAGAAAAAGAAATGCTGAGAAAGGAACTGGATCTGGGGAACGGCGATGTATTGCTGATGATCGCCGACCAGAAGGCGGTCGCCAATGTCGCTTTAGGCGCATTGCGCAAGAAACTGGGTCAGGATCTCGGGCTGATCGATGAAAACAGGTACTGCTTCGCTTGGATCACGGAATTCCCGATGTACGAATATTCGGAAACGGAAAACCGCTGGGTCAGCGCCCACCATCCGTTTACTGCGCCGAGAGATGAAGACATGGATAAACTGATCTCTGATAAGGCCAACTGTTACAGCAGAGCCTATGACCTGGTGCTGAACGGATATGAACTTTTATCCGGATCGGTCCGTATCCACGATTCCGAAATGCAGGCAAAAGTATTCGATGCCCTGGGGCTGACGAAAGAAGAGATCAGAAACAAATTCGGATTCTTCATCGAGGCCTTCGACTACGGCACTCCGCCGCATCTCGGTGTCGGCATCGGCCTGGAACGTCTGACCATGATCTTGACCGGAACCGACAACATCAAGGATGTCGTCGCTTTCCCGAAGACGGCCTCCGCCTACTGTCTGATGTCCGATGCGCCGAATACGGTCGACGATGTGCAGCTGAAGGAACTGGGCATCGATATCATCGAAAAGGAGTGACAGTTAGTCTTTACTAACCGATGAAACGTCATTTATAATGTTTTTAGTATCAAGGAGGTTTATCTAATGCCCGTTAAAGTTGATCGTGATCTTTGCATCGGCTGTGGTGCATGTACAGGCGTTTGCCCGACAGAATCCTTAAGTCTGGATGAAGAAGGCAAGAGCGTTTGCAACGAAGAAACCTGCGTGGACTGCGGTGCCTGCGTTGCGACTTGCCCGGTCGAAGCTTTATCTCAGTAAAGCAGAAAAAGCGTGAACGGTCTGCGTTCACCTTGGCAGCAATTCAGAAGCGATTTACGGATCGCTTCTTTTTAATTGCCGGCGTTTCAAGTATAATCAAGGTATGGCCAAAGATTATCTTTTACCTGATCTGAACGATGCACGCAAACGCAATCGCGAACTTTCCCAGAAAGTGCGTTTTTCTTACGATCCTTCCTATGAGGGAATGGGCGATGGTCTGTACTACTATATCATCACGCATGGCTGCCAGGCGAATCAGCGCGATTCCGAGACGATGGCGGGGATCCTGGATGCGCTGGGATATGCTTCGACAGAAGATGAAACCAAAGCCGACGTGATCATCATCAACACCTGTGCGGTACGGCAGGGAGCGGAAGAGAAGGTCTTTGGCGAGATCGGCGCATTGAAACGCCTGAAAACGAACAAGCCCGAACTGATCATCGGCATCGGCGGCTGCATGTGCCAGGAAGAAGAAACGGTCAAGACGCTGCTTGACAAGTACCGTCAGGTCGACATCATTTTCGGTACGCACAATATCAGTTCCTTGCCCAAGATGCTGCATGATGTCTATGCCACCAGACAGCGCAGAGTCGAAGTCTTCTCCAAAATGGGAGATATCGTCGAAGATCTGCCCGTCACCCGTTTCATGAGCCACAAGGCATGGGTCAACATCATGTACGGCTGCGACAAGTTCTGCACCTACTGCATCGTGCCTTATACCAGAGGCAAGGAACGGTCGCGATACAAAGAAGACATCCTGCTGGAAGTGGAACAGCTGATCGGCCAGGGATACAAAGAGATCTGCCTGCTGGGGCAGAACGTCAATGCCTATGGCAAGGATCTGTCCGATGAATACGGTTTCGCGGATCTTCTGAATGACGTATCGGCGACCGGGATCGAACGGATCCGTTTCATGACTTCCCATCCCTGGGATTTCAACGACCGGATGATCCAGGCCATCAAGCAGAATGACAACATCATGCCTTACATCCATCTTCCGATCCAGTCGGGATCCAGCAGGATCTTGAAGAAAATGAACCGCCGCTACAGCAAAGAGGAGTATTTCGCTTTGTTTGATAAACTGAAACAGGAACTGCCGGGTTATGCGTTTACGACCGATATTATCGTCGGTTTCCCGGATGAGACCGACCAGGATTTTCAGGATACGCTCGACGCGGTAGATCACTGCCGGTATGACAATGCCTATACGTTTATCTATTCCCGAAGGAAAGGAACTCCGGCCGCGGAATTCCCGGATGCCACCCCGCAGGAAGTCAAGGAAGCCAGACTGCAGGAACTCAACAAGAAAGTCGCATACTATGCCAATTTGAACAACCAGCGATTTGCCGGTCAGGTCGTCGAAGTCCTGGTGGATGGCCTGAGCAAGCGCAATTCCCATACCTATTCCGGCTATACGCCGGAGAATAAACTCGTCAATTTTACCGGAACCGACATCCGGACGGGCGAGATCGTTAAAGTAAAAATCACGGAAGTCCTGTCGTTTTCTTTGAACGGGATCGCCGTGGAATGATTCTGAGAGGTGTGAAATGAAGAACTGATTTCCGGAAACTTATGGATCGCTGAATAGGTTTCAAAAGACTCTGAAGCGAAGAAGGAGATCGGTTTACTATGCTTAAAATCAATAATTTGACTATCACAACTCATAAGGGCAGAGTCCTGCTTAAGGATTTTTCCTTTGTTTTGAATGACGGAGACAAGATCGCCCTGATCGGCGAAGAAGGAAACGGAAAGTCCACGATCCTGAAAGTACTCGCAGGTCTGGATGTTTCGGATTATGTGTCCCATACGGGCATGATCGTCGCGGATGGACGGATCGCATATCTGCCTCAGACGATCGGCGAAGCGTACCTGGATACGGATACGGTAAGTTATATTTCATCCGAGATGGATTACAATCGTCTCTATTCCTTGCTGAATCGCTTCCATGTCGATGATTCACTGTTTGACAGCAGGATACTGCGCACGCTTTCCGGCGGCGAAAAGGTCCGGATCTCGCTGCTGAAACTGCTTTACGAAGATCCCGATATCATCCTGATGGATGAACCGACCAACGATCTCGATCTGCCGACGCTGATCTGGCTGGAAGATTTCATCAACGAACTCAAGCTGCCGCTGATTTTCGTATCGCATGATGAAGTGCTGCTGGAAGCCTGTGCCAATGGCATCCTGCATCTGGAACAGCTCAAACGGAAAACGGAAAGCGTGCTAACCTATTCTGGCAATGGCTATCGCGACTATGTGGAACATCGGCGGCTGATGATCGATCGGACCAATATGATCGCCCGCAAAGAAAAA
>CADBPB010000062.1 GCA_902796525.1 uncultured Erysipelotrichaceae bacterium
ATTCTATCTACATCTCTACGTTGTGATATACTTCCTGGACGTCATCGACTTCATCCAGGAGATTCAGCAGTCTGTTCCACATTTCCTTGTCGTGCTCATCTTCCAGCGTGACATATTCCTGCGGCAGCATCTTGATCGCGCAGACGGAATATTCGCAATCCGGAATCAGCGCATCGATCGCTTCCTGCGCCTTATGCAGATCTGTCGGAGCGACATAGACAGTCATTTCGCCGTCTTCGACTTCCAGGTCCTGTACGTCGACATCCGCATTGATCAGCGTATCGAGCATGGTATCTTCATCTTCATACTTGAAAGACAGAACACCGAGGTTGTCATAAGTGAACGAAACGGAACCCTTGACACCCATCTTGCAATGAGCCTTGTTGAAACACTGGTTCATCGCAGCCACGGTACGGTTGGAATTGTCGGTCAGACAGTCGATGATGATCGTCGCGCTGCCCGGACCGAAGCCTTCGTATCTTAAGGAATCATAAGATTCGCCGCCGCCGCCTTTGGCTTTTTCGATCGCTCTCTTGATGACATCGGCAGGTACCTGATTGGCTTTCGCTTCTTTGATTTTGGATCGCAGTGCCAGGTTCATTTCCGGGTCGGGAACACCTGACTTGGCAGCGATATAGATTTCCTTGCCATAGCGCGAATAGACTTTTGATTTCATTGCAGCGGTCTTAGCCATTGCTGCAGCTCTTACTTCATGTGCTCTTCCCATAAATTCACCTCTTTAATTCAATATCGTACTTTTTTGTACGCTATTATTGTAATACGATTCATTTCATTTTTCTACAAAAAAAGGGGTGCCTCTGCACCCCTTTATGTTTCTTTAGAGTAAACTGTTTACCAGTTCTTTGACTTCCGCTTCCGTCTGACATTTGAGGGCTTTTTCCGCCATTTCTTTCATCTGTCCATATTCGAGAGATGTAACGATCTTGCGGGTCGGAAGTATCCTTGATGCAGACATGGAGAACTCATCCAATCCAAGTCCGAGAAGGACCGGAGCAGCCTGCGGATCGCCTGCCATTTCGCCGCACATGCCGCACCATTTGCCCTGCGAATGTGCGCCATCGATCGTCAGTTTGACCAGGCGAAGGATGGACGGGTTCAGAGGCTGATACAGATATGCGACTTTCTCCGACATACGGTCGGCGGCCATCGAATACTGGATCAGGTCGTTGGTACCGATCGAGAAGAAATCGGCGTGCTTCGCAAATTCATCCGCCAGGATCGCTGTCGCCGGGATCTCGACCATCATGCCGATTTCGATATCATCCGATACCGCGATGCCTTCCTTCAGCAGTTCTTCTTTCGTTTCCAGAACGAAGTTCTTGCCATTGAGGAACTCGTCGATCGTCGCGATCATCGGGAACATGATCGCCAGTTTTCCGTAAACGGACGCTCTTAGCAGCGCTCTGACCTGCGTCTTGAAGATATCCTTGCGGTCAAGACACAGTCTGATCGCACGGTATCCCAGGAACGGGTTCATTTCCGGTTCGAATTCAAAGTAAGGAAGCTTCTTGTCACCGCCGATATCCAGCGTACGGACGACGACTCTCTGGCCTGCGGCCTTTTCCAGGACGACCTTGTACGCTTCAAACTGCGCTTCTTCATCCGGGAAGTCATCCGTGGATTCCATATACAGGAATTCCGTACGATAGAGTCCGACGCCTTCGGCGCCATTGGAAACGACGTTTTCCATATCCTTCGGCGAACCGATATTCGCGACCAGTTCGACCTGATGGCCGTCTTTGGTGATGGACGGCTGATCCATCAGAACTTTCAATGCTTCTTTTTCAGCAAGGAACTGATCCCGTTTTACCGTATATTCCTTGAGTTCTTCTTCGCTCGGATTAACGATGACCACGCCCTCGGAAGCATCCAGGATGATCGTATCGCCATGCTTGCAGTTGCTCATGATGCCGGTACAGCCTACGACCGCCGGGATACCCAGGGCGACTGCCATGATCGCCGCATGCGATGTCTTTCCGCCGATCTCGGTAACGAAGCCTAAGGCATACTTCTTATTCAGCTGCGCGGTATCGGAAGGCGTCATTTCTTCCGCAACGATCACCACTTCCTCGTCGATCGCGGTCAGATCAGGAATCGTCAGACCCAGGATATTGCACAGCAGACGGAAGGAGACATCCTTGATATCGGCCGCCCTTTCCTTGAAATATGCGTCGTCCATCGACTCAAACATCCCGATCATCATATCGGAAACCTGTTTGGTCGCATGATCGGCGCTGTTTCCTTCATTGATCATCGCCACGATCTGATCCCTGAATTCCGGATCCTGTGCCATCATCAGGTGGGCATCAAAAATCGCAAGCTCTTCCGGCTTCAATGTCGCACTGGCTCTTTCCTTGATCTGTTCGATATCGGCAATGGTTTTCAGCATCGCATCTTCAAACTTCTGCAGTTCTACCGCACTATCGGTCTGTCCTTCATTTACTACGATCGTCGGCTGTTCTAGTTTATAAACTTTGCCGATCGCAATGCCACTGGAAGTGGCGATCCCTTTCAACATGATAAATACCTCTCTTCGTTCTAATTATACTCTATTTATTCCAGGCTTTTTAGGAAATTCTTGTAGGCGTTTTCGCGATGACGATAGTAGGAAGGCGCGGAGAAATACTCCAGATATCACGCTCCCGTTTTGCCTAGAAGGACTTCGTTTTCGATGATGATCCGCTGTTTCTCCGGCAGCAGCATGACGATGTCTTCGATATGCGTGACGATCCGCCGGTAGGCTTTGATCCTGTCGCTGTTGTAATAGACAAGCTTTTCATCGAATTCTCTTAATCTTCTTTTGCTTTCAAGATAGTTCTGGGACAGCAGCTGAATTTCGAACTGCTCTTTGGTCAATTGTTTCATTTTTACCTCAATACAAAAGATATGAGGTGATTATTTCTCTAATAAATCGTTGTTTACTCGCTGACTTCGATCAATCCGTAGCCTCCGTCATTGCGCTTGTAAACGACGGCGACTTTCTCGCTATCCGTATCTCTGAAGATAAAGAACGAATGCGAAAGCATCTCCATCTGGACGATGGCTTCATCCATATCCATATCTTCGACATAAAGCGTCTTCGTTCTTACCGGGATCTCTTCGGTTTCATCTGTTTCTTCATAGAAACTCTCGGCCAGCGATTCTTTATGTCTTCTGGAAAGTCTGCCCTTCTGTCTTCTGATCTGATCTTCCAGTTTATCGATTGCCAGATCCATGGCGGTTGTGAAATCATCATGTACGACTTCCGATCTGAGCAAGCCGATCTTGCTCGGAACATTGACTTCTACTTTGAGCGAATCTCCATAAACTCTGACCGATACTTTCGCAAACTGATCTTCGTCGATAACGACGTACTTGTTCAGTCCGGAAAGCCTTTCTTCGATCTGAGCCTGCATCTTCTCATTGATCGTGACATTCTCACCATACACCGTAAATTTCATAAGTCTTTACCTCCTCTATTATTAAGACTCTAAAGCGAGTTTGATCAGCCATCTATATACCAGAAACAAGCCATAGGCATCCAGGGAACAGTATTCTTCCAGATTCTGGATGGTCTGTTCTTTTTCACTCTGATTTTCCGATAGAAGTTCCCTCCACTTATACACCGCTTCCATTCCGTCATCGATATCCAGATCGTCATAGGAATAATCGGAACAGATCGCAACAAGTTTCTTTAAAGAATAGTTGCCTTGCATACGGATATCATAGACAAGTCCTTCGGTAAAAGGTTCTGCCAGATCGATGAATCGGTCATTGATGGCTTCCAGTTTTTCCTTATACTCCGGAAACATATTTCCTAATTCCGTCAGACGAAGGCATTCTGCGCCATAGGCGTTATAACCCAGTACCGGGCCTTCTTTCGGAAGGCGGTCAAGCAGTTCTTCGATAAATGCTTTCCTGCAGTCATTCGTACCGACAAAGGTATGATGATGCATATGATTTTCGGAATCGATGTAATATAGTGCGAACTCGAAGCAGACGACATCCAAAGGACGCATGTTCACATAAGGAGGAACCAGATAGCGGTCCCATTCGAAATCGATGAACGAGATCGGCCTCTGATCAAGTTTCTCCAGCCAGTGTTTCAGACCCATCTTATCCACAAACAATCCCCCGTTGCGCGATGCCTGAACCTGAGAATACTGGACTTTGTTTCCTTCCAGCCGGTTCACATCGATATCTTTGAGATATCGTATCCCTTCATCATACATCTCATTCTTGTACTGGCTGGAAACCAGGGTCAGGATGCTGTCTGCCGCATTGACCTCTTCTTCAGAGAAACAGTTCTCGTAATAATCGCAGATTCCGTTCTGCTTGCAGAAACGGTTCTTCTTTACAGGAGCCTGTTCATAGTCGTATTCCTGCATTTTCTTTATGACCTCTTCATAGGGATAAGGATGATCATTCACCAGATCGATCAGTTTCTTGTCCTTATAGGTATCGGTACAAAGAAATAGTTTTTCCGCATCGATCGTACCGGTATTCACATAATCTTCATTCAGTGTGATCAGATAAAAATCGCCTACAGGGATATTCAGTTTATCCAAGACTCTTACCGAAATCCGATAAGTCAGTAGATCCGGTTCTTTGACGTGTGTTCCATAATAGATAAAGTACAAATCAAACACACTGTCGCGTTTATGAAGCAGCGGAATATTGATCCTGAGTTCCCCATCCACGAAGCGGGGATGGATAAACCATTCATACTGATCACAGGCATTCAGGAATGCATCATTTTCATCGTTGCGTATACCTAAAAAACAATCCTCGATGTTGAAATTTCTTTTCAGAAGATCAATGAGATTTTCATCCGTCCTGAGATAAGGCTTGAATGCTTTCTTCTCATCTTTACCATAAAAGTAAAGTAATTCACAGCGCAGGAATTTTTTTAGGTCGCTGATATGATACATATCTATCTCCACTTTTATTATACCTTATAAACGCTTACATTTAACTAAAAATACTATGAAAAAAGACAATCCTGAGGGATTGTCATTGCTATGTTTTCAATATAAATGATGTTCGGTCAAGGTTCCCAGCAGGCATAGAGTTTCATGGAACCTGTGATTTCATCCTCTTCATTCCAGTAAATCTCACAGGCTTTGTTAAGTGACCATCCCAGGAATTTATAGCCATCTCGTAACGGAATCTCATATTCGATTCTTTCACCATATAAATGCTTCTGGGAAGTGATATCCGTTCCTCCCATTGAATCAAAATCAACAGTGAAACCCCTATTCCTGATACCGACAAAAAGCGTCAAAAGCAAAGCAAGCACAAGGAAAGCGATAATCAGATCCAGAGTCTTTATGGAAATATGGATATTCTGATAGATGTTGTGCAAGCTAAAAAGCGAAACCTCGGTTTCGCTTGATTCTTTGTTTTCTTTTTTCTTTTCGAAATCTTCCATTACTTCTTGGTCAGATACTTACGCATATCGATAGCGCATGCGATAAGAATGATCAGACCTTTGATGATATAAAGCATATTCGCCGATACCGAAAGGAAATTCAGACCGGTAAAAATGACCTGCAGTAGCAGAACGCCAACCAAGACACCGGAAATCTTTCCGGTACCGCCAACGAAGGAAACGCCACCGATAACACATGCAGAAATGGCGTCTGATTCATAGTTCTGACCTGTAGCAGCAGTAGCTGAACCGATACGTGCTGCATCGAAGAAACCGGTAATCGCATACATGATACCTGCCAGCATGAATACCAGAATAATCGTCTTTTTTACATTGACGCCAGATACTTCTGCAGCTGTGGGATTGGAGCCGACTGCAAACATGTTCTTGCCGAAAACGGTCTTGTTCCAGATGAACCACATTATGATTGTAAATATCAATGCATAAAGCACATACATCGGAACGGATACAGTACCGATCTTAAACAAAGTGCCTGTGATCAGTTCTTTATATGGCTCAATCATGCCTGAAAGCGACATACCGTTATTCGTGCCGCCTTGCATATATAACAGGATGATGCCATAGGTAATCAGCTGCGTTGACAAAGTTACAATATAAGGATGCAAAGAGAATTCAGCAACCGAGAAGCCATTCACAAAGCCGATCAGTGCGCCGATCGCGATAACGATCAGCAGGACCAGCGGAATCGGCAGAGCGTCCGTCAACTGCGGCCAGATCTTGGAGGTCGTCGTCAATAAAGATGCGGTCACGACCGAAGACAGACCGACGATACGTCCGGCAGAAATATCTGTACCTGCCAGAACGATACATCCGGCAATACCTAATGCGATAGGCAGTTTGGCAGCGGTCAAAGAAAGTATGTTGACAATCGAAGCGATACCTAAAAATTTTGGTCTCTTTATCGCAACATAAATGACAACCAGTGCGATGATGATGTACATCGCATTATTTAGTATGAAATCAAGTATTTTCTTTTTGCTAATTTTTCCGTTCATAATAGCCCCCTGTCTATACATATTTTGCCGCTAGCGTCATGATCTCTTCCTGCGACGTATGTTGCGCATCCACTTCACCGGCAAGTTTTCCTCCAGACATAACGAGAATCCTGTCACAGATACCCAGCAGTTCCGGCATTTCCGATGAAACAACGATGACGAGTTTGCCTTCTTTGGCAAGTTTCAGAATCAGTTCGTAAATCTCGTACTTGGCACCGACATCGATACCTCTGGTCGGTTCATCCAGCAAGAGTATCGTCGGTTCTGTCAGCAGCCATCTCGTAATGATGACCTTCTGCTGGTTTCCGCCTGATAATGAACGGATCTGCGTCTTCTGACTCGGTGCTTTTGTTTTTAACGTATCGATGCCCCATTGGGTCGCATCCGACATTTTCTTTTCATCTAGTATGATACCTTTAAGATATTTCCGTAAACTGGAAACTGTCGAATTAGCCTGGATATCCCGGACACCGAAGATACCTGTCGCCCTTCTTTCTTCTGTTAGCATCGCAAAGCCGTTTCTGATCGATTCACGGGAATTCCGATTCATTACCTGCTTGCCGTCTACATAGATCTCACCGGATCTTCTTGTAGCGATACCGAAGATATTTTCCAGCAGTTCCGTACGTCCTGCGCCATCCAATCCGGCAACACCTAAGACTTCTCCCTTATATGCATCGAAGGAAACATCGCTAAGCTTGGAATATTCCGCAGAGAGGTTTTTTACTTCCAGCAGCTTGTCACCAATCACATTATCCTTTGGCGGATAGACATTAGTGATCTCGCGGCCGACCATCAGTTTGATGATTTCGTTCATCGTTACGTTTTTTGAATCCTTTGTAGCGATATATTTGCCATCGCGCATGATTGTAACTTCATCGGAAATGCGTAATATTTCATCCATCTTATGGGAAATATAGATGATACCGCAGCCCCTTGACTTCAGATCGTTAATGATACGGAATAAATGTTCTACTTCGACTTCCGTAAGCGATGAGGTCGGTTCATCAAATACGATGACTTTTGAGTTATATGATACAGCCTTGGCTATCTCAACCATCTGACGCTGAGATACAGGCATCTGAGACATAATTGTTTTAGGATCGACATTGATATTAAGATCCTTGAAAACGGTCATGGTCTTTTCATACATCTTCTTCTCTGAGACGATCGGAAGCTTGTCCATCAGAGGAAAACGACCAAGCCACATATTATCCATGACATTTCTCTTTAAAGCCTGATTCAGTTCCTGATGCACCATGGCAACACCATGTTCCAGAGCATCCTTGGAATCTTTGAAATCGACTTCTTCACCATTTAAAAATATCTGGCCTTCATCCTTATGATAAATGCCAAACAGACACTTCATCAGTGTCGATTTGCCGGCACCATTCTCGCCCATTAATGCATGAACTGTACCGGCTTTCAGTTCAAGTTGCACGTCATCCAAAGCCTTTACACCAGGGAAAGACTTGGAAATGTGCTCCATTTTCAATAAAACATCATTCTGAGACATGTTCTATACCTCGATCAAACAAAAACAAGTAGCCATACGGATATGGCTACTTGTCCGTCATTGTGATTCTTATCCGTTATAAGCGGAATAAGGAATGTTAACTCTCCAGTTGCCGACTAATTCGTAAGCGGAATTGATGCCAGTGAACGGATCATTACCTTCAGCCAGGTTCTTTGCAATCGTCGTAACAGCATCAGCCATACCGACAGCATCCTGTTTGACAGTACCGGTCATAGAGCCTTCTTTGATGGCAGCCTGAGCAGCTTCCGTAGCATCGACACCGAATACCGGAATGACTGTTTCGCCTTCTTTGTTATAGCCATGGTTCTTTAAGGATTCGATAGCGCCCAGAGCCATGTCATCGTTGTTGGCGATAACCAGTTCAATCATGTTGCCGTTGTCAGCATTGTACTGAGACAGAACGGTTTCCATATGTTCGTTTGCAGCAGCAGCAGACCATGTGCCGTTAGCATCCAGCAGATATTTGGTGGTAGCAGCAGCATCATAGTAAGCCAGAGCAGGTTTGCCTGCAGCTGTCAAGACGGCATCAGCATCTTCCTGTCCATACTGGGTTCTGCAGATAGCTTCTGGGTTGGCTTCATCGCCTTTGAACATGACATAAGAGATAACGCCATCGCCATTCAGGTCGACTGCATCATAGTTTGCCAATACGTATTCACCGACCATCTTACCTTCCATATGTCCGGCCTGTTCATAGTCCGTACCGACGAAAGTAGCACCAGCAGCTGTCAGAGTTTCCTCAGAAACGCCACGGTTGAAGAATACAACTTTGGCGCCAGCAGCTTCTGCCTTTTCCAAAATCGTCTTCGTAACGTCATCAGAACCGGTATCGACCTGGTTAACAACCAATACTTTCGCACCAGCTGCTAAAGCAGTATCAATCTGATTTGTCTGGTCAGCCTGAGAACCATTTGCATCATAGTCCTTGTAGCTTAATCCTGCAGCATCCATAGCAGCATTCATAGCAGCACGTACACTGGAAAGATAAACATCAGAGTATGTGTACCAGAATACAGCAACATCTTCAGAAGAAGCTGTTTCGCCGCCTTCGTTTCCGCCATTGCCGGAGCAACCGACAAGTGCAAAAACCATCAAGACAGCCAATAAAATGCTTAAAAGTTTTTTCATTTGTACCTCCCAGGACGTTATGTCCTTATATAATTATAACTTCTAATGTAAACGATTACAAACAAAATAATTTTTTAAATAATCATACAAGTTCCTGCTGATCTGACTTTCAGTTCCATGACGGAATCATCGCCGAATGATTTGTTCATGATTTCCTTCAGCAGACCGGTTTTGTTTTTCGGACAGACGATCTGAATCGTTCCTTCGAAGCCTCCTCCATGGACGCGGCATGCCCCTTCTCCCTGAAGGACCGTATCCGCCAATGCCAGGCCCAAGCCTAAGGACTGGCTCCACGGACGGGATGAAACATTGATGTTCTGCAGGTATTCATAAGAAGAACGTGCCGATTCTTTCATCAAGGAAAGCAGTTCATCGATATCCTTTTCTTTAACGGCTTCCTTCTGTTTCACAGCCCTTTCGTCTTCGTTGTAGAAATGAATGGAACGCAACAATCCTCTGTCGTTTTTCAGCTTTTCTCTGATGGAAGGAAGCTTATCTAATAAAGTTCCTAGATCAGAATCTGCGAGGTATTCCACACCCAGTTCATGTGCGACATCTCTGATCTCTCTGGTGATCGCCGCATATTCGTCGGACAGATCCGCATGATCGCCTTTCGTATTCACGAGGATCAGTTCATAACCGCAATCAGAGAACGAGAAATCATGGTTCTCGATGATCGGATGGGCAGGATCTTTAAAATCGATCGCCACGAAACCACCGACGGAGATCGCTGTCTGATCCATCAGACCGCTCGGCTTGCCGAAATAGACATTTTCCGCATACTGGCCAAAGATCGCTCTTTCCACCGGAGATACTTTATCTTCGTTGTATAATGCGCTGAAGATCTCTGCTGTCATCACTTCGAAACAGGCGGAAGAAGAGATGCCGGAACCGATCAGGACATGGGAGTCGCAGATCGCATCGAATCCGCCGATCTGATAGCCTTCTTCTTTCAGTTTTGCCGCAATGCCTCGGATCAAGGCATATGAAGTATTCTTTTCTTCCTCATGAATGGAAAGATCGTTCAGATCGACTTCGATCGGAGTGAATGCTTTATCATAATATCTTACGATCTGATCATCGTTGGCTTTCACGACGGCAAGATTATCGATATTCAATGCCGCAGCCAGGACATGTCCGTGCTGATGGTCGGTATGATTCCCGCCGATCTCGCTTCTTCCCGGAGATGAAATGAAATGATAGTCTCCGTCTCCATAGGTCCGGAATGCTTCCTCGAGAAGTGTCAGATATCTTTCTCTTTCTTTCTCAATGTCATCGCAGCAGATGACATTTATAAGAATCGGATCGAAATTGGATGACAAGATAAATTCTTTTAATTCCTGATATTTCATGTCAGCTAAGATGAGATTTACCTATCATGGCCGCGCCTAAGACGCCCGGTTCAGAAAGACTTGCCTTGAGGATAGGAACTTCCGCCATCGTCGGATGAACCATGGAACGGTAGTAGTTGCGTACCTGTTCGAAATACATCACGGAGGAATTCGAGCATCCTCCTCCGATAACGAAACAGTCAGGAGCGCAGATCGCTGCGATCGCGGAAAGGCAGGTCGCCAGATCTTTCGCCATCTTATCGATGATGGCCTTTGCCTTTTCATCGCCTTCTCCCGCAAGGATAAACACCTTACGAGCCGTATCCGCATTCTCTCCGATCAGTTCCTTGCCTTTCAGACCTAACGCATAACCGGATGCGACAGCCTCGACCGCACCCTGATTCAGATGCTTGTAATGGGAATACTGCTTCGCTTCCGGATCGACGATGACATTCGCGATCTCTCCGGCATAGCCTTTATGTCCGGATATGACTTTCCCATCGATGACCAAAGCACCGCCGATGCCCGTGGAATGCGTCAGATAATATACGACGTTGTAACCTTTTCCCGAACCTAAAATAGATTCAGCCAAGCCTGCAGCATTCGCGTCATTATCCAGAAACACCGGAATGCCCAGCTGCCGCTGCATATTATCCGCAAACGGATAGCCTTCGCATCCCGGGATATTCGTCGCCAGCGTGATAACGTTCTTCTGCCCATCTACCGGGCCGGGAATCGCCAGACCGATCGAAAGGACATCCGACAGATCGAAGCGGCCTAACATCTCCAGGATGTTTGCTTCGATCTTCTGCGGGCCTTCCAGACCATGCGACGGTTCAATGACATCCTGAAGGATATGCCCTTCATCGTCGACTTTCGCGACTCTGACATTGGTTCCGCCTAAATCGATACCGATATAACTACTCATGATAACCACCTTTCTTTACAGCTTGAATAATTATTTTATGATCGCAGTCAGATCGTAATGATCGCAGCCTGTGATTTTCACTTTATAGATTTCGCCTATCTTCAGTTCCGTTTCACTGCGTATATATACAACGCCATCGATCCCATCCGGAGCGGACATATAGGTACGCGCGACATAGCGGTCGAACAGCGACTCGTAGCGTTCGACCAGGGCGTCGTAAACCTTTCCTACCCGGGAACTGTTTTTCTTTGCGGCGATCTCCTGCTGCTTCGACATCAGCAGATCGTACCTTGCCTGTTTGACCGCATCGTCCACCTGGCCTTCCATTTCATAAGCCCTGGTATCTTCTTCCGGAGAATAGGTAAACGCGCCTAACGAGTCGAACTGAAGCTCTTCGACCAGTTTCATCGTATCGTTGAATGTAACAGCCGTTTCCTGCGGGAAACCGACGATCAGGGTCGTACGGATGATCGGATCCCTGAAACGATTGCGGATCATGGCGATCTTTTCTCTGATCAGTGCGACATCACCTTTCCGGTTCATCAGTTCCAGGATCGTATCATTGCCATACTGGATGGGAATATCGAAATAAGGCAGCACCTTGTCGCATTCCTTCATCGCCTGAAGCAGTTCTTTATCGATCTCATCTGGATACATGTACAGGATACGGATCCATCGGAAATCCATTTTGTTCAATTCGCGTAACAGATCTTTTAATTTATATTCATGATAAAGATCGATGCCGTAGCAGGTCGTATCCTGAGCGACGATATTGAGTTCCTTGACTCCCTGCTGCTCCAGAAAACGGGCTTCTTCCAGTATTTCTTCCATCGGATAGGAATGATACTTCCCCCGGATCAGAGGGATCGCGCAGAAGGCACAGTAATGGTAGCAGCCGTCGCTGATCTTCAGGTAGGCGGTATGGGAATTGTTCGCAAGCTTGCGGTTGGTTCCGTAGTTGCGGACAAACTTATGGTCAAAGAGTTCCGATAGGATCTCCCCGATCCTTCCATACTGGTCCAGACGGACGAACAGATCCACTTCCGGGAATTCCTCAAGGCATTCCTCATAATAGCGCTGAACGAAACAGCCAGTCACGATCAGCTTCTTTAGATTCTGTTTCTTGTATTCGGCGATCTCCAGGATCGTATCGATCGCTTCCTCTTTGGCGCTCAGGATAAAGCCGCAGGTGTTGATTACGATAACATCGCACTGTTTCAAATCGTATTCGTATTCGAAAAAAGGGTCATCGAACAACGCGATGATATGTTCGCTATCCACAAGATTCTTCGCGCAGCCCAGCGATACAAAGCCTACTTTCATTTCCTGGCTTCCTTCTTATATCTTTCGATTCTTTCTTCTTTGATCTTGTTCTGAATGAATTCTCTTCGTTTCTGACGCTTGATCTTTTCGACTTCCTGGTTTTTCTTTTTCTTATAGTTCGGTTTGACTTTTTCTTTTTTGCGATGAAGCGATTTCACGATCTCTTTTTCATCGACGAAAGACTTGACTTTTTTCTTGACGGTCGGATTGTTTGCTTCTTTCCATTTGCCGTTCTTGAATTCTTTGGCAGTGAAATTGATACCCTTGCCGTGAAGCTTTCTGATCTCTTCCAGATCGCTTTCCTTGTACAGCAGGTAGCAGGTGCCATCCTTCCCGTTCCGTCCGGTACGGCCTGCGCGATGCAGGTAGAACTGCAGCTGCGACGGAAGACCCATGGATACCACATGCGATACTTCTTCGATATCGATGCCGCGGGATGCGACATCCGATGCGATGACATAGGTATATTTACCGGATTGCAGTTCTTTCAGCGCTTTCTGACGGCTGCGGGAATCCAGTCCGCCATGGATCAGCAGCGCTTTGATGCCTCTTTCGTTGAGATATTCGAACGTTTCATCCGCTTCCTCTTTGGTATTGGCAAAAACCAGACAGACGAACGGCTTGAAACCGCCTAAGATATCATATAAGGCTTCTTTGTATTCCTTGTGCTTGCAATTGACCAGAACATGATGGATACGCGGATCCCTTTTGGCATCGCTGACCTTGATCATCTTCGGATTCTCTAGATATTTCTTGGTGAATTTGTTCAGTTCTTCCGGGAAGGTCGCCGAGAAACAGAGCGTTCGCGGGTTCTTCGTCATATGGGAATAAACGATATCGATATCTTCGAGAAAACCGAATTCCATGGTCATATCCGCTTCATCGATGACAAACATCTGTACGGTGTCGACCCGGATCAGGCTGGATACGAAAATGTCTCTGATCCTGCCCGGAGTGCCGATGACGATATGCGGAGCCTTATCGAGCTTGGAAATGCTGCGGTTTTTATCCGTTCCTCCGGTGAGAAGAACGATGCGTAAATCCTCGTACACTTCCTTCATCCGCAAAGCGTTCTGATAGACCTGATAAGC
>CADBPB010000063.1 GCA_902796525.1 uncultured Erysipelotrichaceae bacterium
CAGCGCATACAGCCCTCTCAAGGTGCACATGATCATTCCGTTGGCCGTACCGAGGCAGGAGATGATGATGAAAACCAGGATGATATTCGCCACGAACTCTCCGAACACGTTCCCGAAAGCGATGATCGGCAGATAGTCTCCGGCTGCTACGATCTCTTCGATCGACAGTGTCGCCGTCA
This sequence comes from uncultured Erysipelotrichaceae bacterium, assembly GCA_902796525.1. Classification (GTDB taxonomy): domain Bacteria; phylum Bacillota_I; class Bacilli_A; order Erysipelotrichales; family Erysipelotrichaceae; genus Colivicinus. Next base: position 180 of record CADBPB010000063.1, read on the forward strand.
TCGAGAACACATAGGACATATACAGAACGGTGCAGAAGATGCTTCCGATGATCAAAGCCAGCGGAAGATCCCTTTTCGGATCCTTCAATTCCGAATTGATGGCGGTCGCGGAGATCCATCCTTCATAAGCGAATGCAAAGGAACAGACGCCCGCAAAGATCCCGCTGCCGGAAGACGGCAATGATGCCGCGATGCTGTTTAAAGCGCTGATGCTGTTACCGTTGACGAAACCGAGGATCAGACCGACGACGGACATCAGGACCAGCGGGATCAGCTTGATGACGGTCGTCGATATCTGCAGCTTTCCTCCCAGTTTCGGCGCCAGCATGTTGACGGTCGCAAGGCTCAGCATGAAGAAGACCGCGATGCCGGTGGTAGTCTGTCCGTACATCTCGACGCCGATCATCATGGATACATAGCTGGCGGCGATATAGCTCAAAGTTGCGCCGATGATCGGATAATAGAACAGCGCCAGAAACCAGCCCATCAGATAGGCGTATTTCTCACCCAGCGTCGCTTCCGCATAGTCTACCAGACCGTTGCAGCTGGCGTATTCCCGGCCCATTTTCGCGAAAAACAGGGAGCACACCATGCAGATCAAACCGACGATCGCGATCACGATCATCGCATCTCTCATGTTTCCTCCGGTCACCTTCAGGACTTTCACCGCCTTGAAGAAGATTCCGGAACCGATCACGATACCGATGACCATCGCCAGTGCCGTAGGCAAGCCGTAGCGCTTTTCCATCTTGTTTTCGTTTTTCATCTATCCATCCCCCTAAAAACAAAAATGCCATCCCAAAGGACGACATCATCGTGTTACCACCTTATTTCGTTGCAAGCAACCTCTCGTTCCATAACGGAGAAACCCGGATCCGCCTACTATGATTCAGCGATCGACTCCATGGCGAATTCATCAGGAATCATTGGCTGCTTTCAGCCAGCGCAGCCTCTCTGTCTTTATCTCCCGACCACGTTCCATATCAGAGTATTTATTGTTATTCTAACTTAAATCATCTCATCTTTCAATCGGTGAAGATCCGCAGTTCATCCGTCTTTGCGATGGATCGAATCTTCGATGCTAAAACCTTCCGGATAGCGTTTCTGAAGCTTGTCGATGTTCCCCTGCAAGATCTCTTCCAGATCATAGCCTAACGCATATGCCGTTTCTGCCAGATACCAGGCGACATCTCCCAGTTCTTCCGCCATCTTTTCTTTATTCAGTTCATGCCCCTGGGAAAGATGCTTCTTCAGGATATCGATGACCTCCCCGCTCTCTCCGCAAAGACCCATGACGCCATTCAAAAGAACCTCCTCCTGTTTCAAAGCAGGATTCAGACTCTTCATCGCCAGCTTCTGATACTCGTTGATTTTCATGATGCTAATAGATGAACGGAAGGATCCGGTACTTCACTTTCTGCATATATTCCTCATAGCCCGGCAGTTCTTTTTTCAGGAATTCTTCTTCATTCAGCAGCCTTTTGACGATGACCGGAATATACAGAAGCATCACGAAGAAGGAATACAAGCTGTTAAGGATGAACGGGATGCTGAGGAACAGGAACAGCGTCGCCATATACATCGGATGACGGACGATGCCATACAGTCCGGTATCGACCACGGTCTGTCCTTCGCGCACTTCGATGGTGCGGGACAGGTAGGAATTCTCTCTCAGCACCTCTCCATAAACCAGATAGGCGGCTAGGAATACGGCAATCGCTCCGTAGATGACGCCCTCAGGCAGACTGTTCCAGCCGAAGCGATGATTCAGACCCGCCAGTATGAAAGCAGCCAGAAACATCAGTCCGCTGAATCCCACGACTTTCTTCTGTGTTCCCACTTTTTCTTTGGCGTTCAGCCGGCTTCTTAACAGTTCCGGATCTTTGAACATCAGAATGATCCCTACGATGAACATCGGAATGAACAGGACCGCCAGAAAGAGCCAGGCTTCCCTGTACCGGAGTGTTCCTGCGGGAACGAATAAAAGCGCTCCTACCAGGATCAGACCGAGAAAGAACTTGCTGAAAGCAGAAATGACCAGTTTTTTATCCATACTTCAATTATATACATCCTTGATCCGTTTCCAAGAAACAAATACCCATCTGTTTCACAATAAGCTTTTCCATTAAGATGATACCCTTCCCGATCAGGTGGAACTTCCTCAATTGCCATGTCAATAAAAACGGTCATTCTTCAATGACCGCTTCATCATCCATGTAATCCGGAAGATCGTCATATCCGACGATCAGGATGTTCTCGACATCGTAGATCGGTTCGTTCACGAGCTCCCCATTCTCGAAGACGAAGGCTCCGCCTACGGAAACGGGATCCTTGCTGATGGAATTGACCATACAGACTTTGCCAGCTGCGATTCCGGATTGTACCGCATATTCTTTGATCTCGTTCTGCCATTCTTCTTCCGAAAAGTTCACATAGACCGGCCATATCAGCAGCCCTTCCGTTTTGAAACGTTTCGGCTCATCCCAAAGATCGCCGCATAATGCGACCTGCATCCGTTTCCCCCGATAGGAAAACGGCGTCGTATCCGTGCCTTCGGCATAGTGTTCGTCTGCAAATTCAGGATCTTTCCAGCCTTTCGAGATACGGCGGTAATTATGAACGATCTCTCCTTTTTCGATCAGCATGCATGAGGAATAGATCCTGTCCTCGAACAGTTCCAGATACCCGAACAGCAGATCCGTATCATAATGGACCGTCAAAGCGCACAGATTCCGGATGATGCGGCTGTCCTGCGACAGCGCGATCTTCTTGTCGCGGTCAAAGTTCCAGCTCAGGGAGTCGAATCCCTGCAGGAAGGTCTCGCCAAAGCACAAAAGATCCGCCTTGTCTGAAACGGCCCGGAACGCTTTTTCGATCTGCTTGATATTGAAAGAAAGATCGTTGTTGATAAATTCGTAAGATACCAGCGCTATATTCATAACAATAGTTTATCAAAAAGTATCATAAACGGAGCACTCATTTTATAATAGAACTATGAACAAGTACGATCATTACTATCCCCGTCCTTTATTGCAGAGAGACTCTTTTTTATCATTGAATGGTGAATGGTCCCTGAACGGAAAAGCGATCGAAGTCCCTTTCCCTCCGGAATCGGAAGCCTCCGGATATAAAGGCGATCTCAAAGAGATCATCTATGTGAAGGAATTCAAGATCCCTGAAAAGTTCAGCAGAAAAGAAGACAAGGTCATCCTGCATTTCGGCGCGGTCGATCAGCTCTGCGATGTCTATCTGAACGGTGAATTCGTATGTCACCACGAAGGCGGCTATCTGCCTTTCAGCGCAGACGTCACGGCATGCCTGAAAGAAGAAAACACGCTGAAAGTGGAGGCCACTGACACATTGGATCCTCTCTATCCTTATGGCAAGCAGGCGAAGGATCCTTCCGGCATCTGGTACACCCAGGTCTCAGGCATCTGGCAGTCCGTCTGGCTGGAAGCTTATCCGAAAGATGGAATCGATGCTTTGGAGATCCGTACGGACATGGAAACGTTGAAGCTTCATATCGATTCTGCAGCAGAGCGCTTCACAGTCGAGTTCCAGGGATACAGACAGGCCTTCGATCAGCACGAGATCGAGATCAAGATAGCGGAGCCTCATCTGTGGTCCATCGAAGATCCGTACCTTTATGATCTGAAAATCAGCACCGGGAACGATACGGTCCGTTCCTATTTCGCCTTAAGAAAGACGGAACTGAAGAAAGTCAACGGTCATTACCGTTTCTATCTGAATGACGAACCTGTTTTCATCAACGGCCTGCTGGATCAGGGATACTTCAAAAAAGGCATCTACACTCCGGAAGATCCTGCGGAATATGAAAGCGATATCCTGAACATGAAGGAACTGGGTTTCAATACGTTAAGGAAGCACATCAAAGTCGAAGCGGAAGCATTCTATTACTATTGCGATAAGCACGGGATGCTGGTGATGCAGGACATGGTCAATTCCGGCGTATACAAGCCTTTGAAGGATACGGTCATCTCCACCCTCGGACTGCAGAAGATCAAATGTCCGATCGTCGAACAGGACAGATACGATTTCTTCATCCAACACGCCAAGGATACGATCCGCCATCTCAAACCGCATCCCTGCATCTTCGCCTACACGATCTACAATGAAGGCTGGGGCCAGCAGGATGCTTCAGGAAGCTATGAGATCCTGAAACCGCTCGATCCGGACCGGCTTTTCGATTCCACTTCGGGCTGGTTCTTCGATGACAAGTCGGATTTTGATTCCTATCACATCTATTTCCGCAACAAGATCCTGAAAGCGAAAGACAAAGCGCTGTTCCTGTCGGAATGCGGCGGATACAAGCGGGCGATGGAAGAAATCAAAGGCAGCACCTGGGGCTATGGCGCAGCCGATTCGGAAGAAGGACTCACGGACAAGATCATCGAGCTCCATGACAGGATGTACATCCCTTCGATCCGCAGCGGCCTGATGGGTGCCATCTATACCCAGGTCAGCGATGTCGAGACCGAGATCAACGGGCTCTACACTTACGACCGGAAAATATGCAAAGTCAATAAAGAAAAGATCCTTGAAGCCAATCGGAGGCTGCAAGAGATCTATCGTGAAGAATGTAAATAAACGAAAAAGGGGGAAACCCCTTTTATTGTCTTAAGAATATCTTTGCCGCCTACGGGCTGACTTTCCTCTTCGATCTGTTCTATCACGAGTGCTATCTCTATTACTCCAAACAATAAAAAACGGGGCTCATCGCCCCGTTTGCATATGATTTTCGATATCTTCGATATCTTTCATGATCTCTTCCGATAATACGATCGCCCCATCGTTGGTGATCAGCAGATCATCTTCGATGCGGATTCCGATGCCTTCGTCTGCGACATAGAGGCCCGGTTCATCGGTGATCACGTCGCCCGCTTCCAGCAGCGCTCCCGGCCCGCCATCCACGTCATGGGTATCCAGTCCCAGATGGTGGGAAACGGAATGGTAATAGTATTCGGAAACGTCTTTGGTCAAGCCGTGTTTCGGCAGTTCTTCTTCATAATAATCGGTCACGATCTTGTTCAGATCTTTCAGGCTCATTCCCGGAGC